>DATFXZ010000431.1:0-6180 GCA_035315305.1 Terriglobia bacterium
CGCGGCATTATCCAAAATCGATGCTCGCAAAGGACGCGTTATCGAGTTGCGGTACTTCGGCGGGCTGAGCGTAGAAGAGACTGCGGAAGTGCTCAAGACTTCCCCAGAAACAGTCTTGCGGGACTGGAAAATGGCCAAAGCCTGGCTTCTTCGCGAGCTGACTCGGACATGAATCGCGGCGGAGCGACCCATGGAGTCCGAACGCTGGCGGAAAATTGAGGAACTCTATCATGGCGCGTTGGAGCGCCCTTCTGAAGAGCGCGGCGCGTTTGTGCAACAGGCTTGCCGCGGAGACATCGACTTGCAGCGCGAAGTGGAGTCACTGCTAGAGCGAGCCGATAAAGTCGACAGCTTCCTCGAAACATCCGTATTGAACACAACTCCCACGCCATTGAAACCCGGCGCGGCTCTCGGGCCATATGAAGTTCTTGGCCTGCTGGGCGCAGGCGGCATGGGGAAGGTATACAAAGCTCGCGACAGCCGCCTTGGCCGGACTGTCGCAATCAAGATTCTCAACGAGCGCTCCACAAGACTCGAACGCGAAGCCCGCGCGGCTTCGGCTTTGAATCATCCGAACATTGTCACACTGCACGACATTGCCAACCACGATGGCGTGGACTACCTGGTGATGGAATACGTTCCGGGTAAATCACTAGACAAGCTGATTACGCGTAAAGGACTACCCCTCGCCCAGGCCATCGGCTACGCGGCTCAGATCGCGAGCGCACTGTCGGCGGCCCATGCGGCCAATGTCACGCATCGCGATCTCAAGCCGGCGAACGTGATCGTCACGCCACAAGGACAGGTCAAGATACTGGACTTCGGTCTGGCAAAAGTCATCGAGCGCACTCCCGGCTGTGAAAGCGAAACACCGACACAGGAATCGGTGCTCACTCAAGCGGGAACTGTCGTTGGCACCGGATCCTACATGTCACCCGAGCAGGCATTGGCGCGACCACTCGATCATCGTACGGATATTTTCTCGCTGGGCGTAGTGCTCTACGAGATGGTCGTGGGGCGGCGGCCGTTCAGGGGGAAATCGTTGATCGAGACACTGCACGCGATTATCAACGACCCGTCCCCGCCGGTTATCGAACAGCCTCCGGAGTTCGATGAGATTCTAGCCAAAGCATTAGCAAAGGATGCTAAGGACCGATATCAGGACGCGTCCGATCTAGCCCTCGATCTGCGACGCTTCCAGCGCGGATGGGAAACCAAGTCGTTGCCGAGTATGGGTGCGGCCGCCACGGCGCCCACGCGCCGCATTCGCTCTGCTGTTGGCGCTGCAGCCCTTCTCGTAATCGCGTTGGGCGCTGGATGGTGGGTGGGTCGCAGCAGTCCCACGGTTTCTTTGGAGAACCCGCTCGATAATGCTCAATTCACACGTTTCACTGACTTTCCCGGTTCGGAATGGGATGCGGCCATTTCCCCCGATGGAAAGTTCGTTGCATTCCTTTCCGATCGGGATGGTCCGTTTGATATCTTTCTCGGCCGCGTCGGCGCCGGAAGTTTCCTCAATTTGACACAGGGAAAAGAGCAGGATTTGGGTTGGGCGTTGCGCGTCGTAGGCTTCTCAGGCGATGGATCGGAGATTTGGCTACATGATTCGGATCCTGCCAGTTCGGTCCGCACGATGCCGTTGATTGGCGGCGAGCCTCGCGTTTTCGTCGGGAAGCAATCCCAGAATGTAGCTTGGTCGCGAGATGGCACGCGCTTGGCGTATCACACCTCCGATCCGGGCGATCCCATCTTTGTTGCAGATCGAACGGGAGCCAACCCGCATCAGATTTTCGTGGACCAGGCGGGTGTTCACAATCATTTTCCTGCCTGGTCGCCAGATGGAGCATGGCTCTACTTTGTGCGTGGTGTTCCTGCGGCAAATCAGATGGATCTGTGGCGAATTCCATCGGCGGGCGGAGCGCCGGAGCGGCTGACATCGCACAGCTCATACGTCGGCTATCCCACACCTATTGACCAACGGACGGTTCTCTACGTTGCGCAGGCCGCAGACGGCTCAGGACCTTGGCTGTGGGCTTTGGATGCCGAGCGCAAAATTACCCGCCGTGTTAGCTTTGGTCTCGAGAAATACACATCAGTAGCGGCGAGTGCCGACGGCCATCGCTTAGTCGCGACCGTCGCCAATCCTGTCGCGAACTTGTGGAGCATTCCGATTGGCGATCGTGTCGCTGAAGAACGCGATGTTCAACCGTTTTCGGTACCGACGGTACGAGCGCTGATGCCACGCTTCGGAGAGGCCGCGCTGTTCTATCTGTCTTCGCGAGGTATGGGAGATGGTTTATGGCGGCTTCAGGATGGAAAGGCGCAAGAAGTCTGGAATGGAGCGGACGGGGCGCTGCTCGAGCCGCCAGCTGTTGCCCTTGATGGCCGCAGAGTGGCATTTGTATTGAGGCGGAATGGGAGATTGCGATTACAGACGGAAACGGCAGATGGAACAGACGCCAAAGTCATGGCCGAGAACCTCGACGTGCACGGGGCGGCTTGCTGGTCGCCGGACCGCAAGTGGCTCACCATCGGCGGCACCGATGCTCAAGGTCCTGGGCTCTTTAGAATACCAGTGGATGGTGGTCCACCTGTTCGGCTTGCAAATGGACTCGCATCGAATCCTGTGTGGTCACCGGATGGAAGGCTTATCGCCTATGCGGGCGCCAATGTAGGCGAATACGCGCCGCTCCTGGCCATGCACCCCGACGGGACCGCGATCGAGCTGCCCGATATCAAGCTCAACCGCGACGGCGAGCGCATTCGGTTTTTGCCGAACGGAAAAGGTCTCGCGTTTATGCAAGGTCAGCGGCGCTCCCAGGACTTCTGGCTGCTGGATCTGGTAACAAAGCAAACGCGACCGCTCACGCACCTGAATAATCCCTCGACCATGCGGACTTTCGACGTCACGCCCGACGGAAAGCAGATTGTATTCGACCGGCTGCGCGAGAACTCCGATATCGTACTGATCGATTTGCCTCGGTGAGCGGGCTGGAATATCTCCGACAGTCTGATCGGGTTAAAGAAACCCGCAACCCGCATTTTTGTCCCACTATAACGCGTCAAGCGACCTTGTTTCATAAGCGGAATAAAAGGATGAAGGTATAATTCGTGCGTTTTCAGATCGTTCAAGAACTGCCTGGACACTTTTGTTCGTTCGGAAAAAAGAGTGGGGAAGCCAATTGGCAAGCACCGCATACGCTGATCACCGCAAGCCATTCGTTGTTCGTTCCTACGCTCTCTCAAAAAACTCCTCACGTCCTTGCAGTTGACTGTAGCGCGAATTCTTGACCTTGCTCCATTAACGACGGCTTCCTTCAAGAGTTCACATAGATCCGCGGCTAAGAATGGTGGTTCCGTTCGGTCAAGGAAAGTGAGAGCACAAGATGGTTAACCTGCATTCTCACAGCGCCTAAAGGACGAGTTCCCATGTCCCAGATACAGCTTTGTCGTTTGTGCCTTCTTTGTGCTGTGCAAGAAAACCGCACTTGGGCCAGGCTCCTTCTGATCGACGCCATGAAGATGCACAACGAGCTGAAAGTCTTCAACGCTTCAGTCTTCGAGGAAAAGTAGTTCGCTCACGTGAGACATTTTCCGCGCCCCGCGATGCGCTCTCTTGCTCCTGTCCTTCGCTTCTACGAGCCGAGCGCTTCAGAAAGAGGCCAACGAGCCTTCGGACGCCACGAACTGGATCCAGCGCAGCGACGAAATACGCGCAGGTATTGATCAAAGTCCGGGCGAAGTACGGGCTTGAGTTTGCCGGCCGTGTTGGTGTGCAAGGTCTGGACGAACAGGTGAGCCAGTTCCCATCCGATCGCCGCACACGGCACAAGTCTTTAGGCATTGGGATGTGAACACTACCGGAGATCAGGGGATCAGGCAGCCGAAAATCTGGCACCTCAGGCGACATACAAGGACAAGGCTTGCGGCATATCGTTGGCGTTTGCAACGCACGACTCACGGCACCGGCAAGCCCATTTGTGAGATCGGGCAAGGGACAAAAGCTGTACCAGACTACGAACTCAGGAATGCAACAACGCCGAGAGGAGCGCTATGTCGGGATGCGGGCAACGTTTCCGTCATAAGTGCGGATCTCAATTAGGTGTTTATTCGGATCCATCATGTAAACCGTCGGCGCTACTCCTCTGGCGCCAGACTCAACACCAGGACCAGAATTATTGCCAACTGAGTGATAAGAGTCGCCGTAAGGAATGCCTTTTTCCTTCACAAGAGCGAATGCTCTATCGAAAGCTTTGCGGGATAACGCAAACGCAAGATGTTCGTTTCCGTCTGTTCCCCATGGAGCCAGTTGCAAAGTAAAGTCCTGGCTAACTCGGATAACCGTGAAGGGACCTTCTTTGCCGGCGTGTTCAAACCCAAGAATATTGACGTAGAAGTCGATACTTGCGGCCATGTTATTGACGCTGAGAATCAAATGATCGATCGTAGCCATCTCTGCACCTCATGATGTGTACGATAGGATCAAGATCTCATTGATCTTAACGAAACTTGATGGAGCCATCAATTTAATGAAGCCGGTTGATGCCACGACCGTTGCGCCTCGAACATGCAATGGCAGAGGGTAGAGGAAGCGAAGATTAAAGACCGAAGCAAACGAAACTGTCGACGCGAATGAATTTTCGTCACTACTGCAGCCCTACGCTTCTCACGAGACATCGGTTCTACAGCCACTGACTGTACTGGCCAGTTGCTTTGCGACAATCGCCGTGGTCGCGCGTGTGCGCTAAGCCGCAGTTCTTTGTGGACGCACACTTTCGTCCAGAACGTCGCAATCGTAACTTTCCGGCCATACCTGAGTCTTGAACGTACGTACGTTGCGGTTAGAAGCGGAAGATATGGAGGTTCAGATTGATAACTCGCTTTATTGGATTCAGTTCAATGTTGATGGCTATCTGCTCATTTGGGATAGCACAGAGCACGTATGGGGACTGGGCGAAAGGGTCATTGTCCGATGCAGGCCTCGCCGAGATGAAGCTTCAAGCGATGGAGGATAGGATCAAATCCGGTGAGTTCAAGAAGATCGGCAGTGTTCTGGTTGCTCGCCACGGCAAATTGGTTTACGAGACCTATTTCGAGGGGGATGGCAACACGCTGCGAGATACACGCTCTGCAACCAAAAGCATAACGGACACTCTAATTGGTATTGCGATGCGTGAGGGAAAACTCAGTGGCGTTGGCACGCGGGTGTTCTCGGTTTTACCTGAACATGTATCGAGGGTACAAAATCCAGATCCCCGCAAATCGGAAATCACGATCGAAGACTTCCTCACCATGAGTTCGCCACTGGAATGCGACGATTGGAATGATGTTTCGCGTGGAAACGAAGAAAAGATGTACTTGGTTGAGGATTGGACACAATTCATTTTCGATCTTCCGATTCGAGGGCGGATGCGGATAGGCGAGCAGGTTGCTCCATCGCCATACGGGCGCAGTTTCAGCTACTGCACCGGAGGCGTCTTCACGTTAAGTGAACTATTGGAAAAACAGACCGGCGTGCGGGTTGATCGCTATGCACAACAAAAGCTGTTCACTCCGCTCGGAATAGCTCAAGCGGTTTGGGTCTACTCGCCGCTAAACATTCCTCAGACCGGAGGGGGACTCCGGCTCACCAGTCGCGACTTATTGAAGATTCCCCAGCTTTATCTGAATGGAGGTGATTGGAACGGCTCGCCGATTGTGGACGCAGCATGGGTCAAGGATTCGACCACACCTCACGCCCGCATCGATATGGATACCGAATATGGATACCTCTGGTGGCTAAAATCTTTCAAGGTTGATGGCAAAAGTTATCCAGCCTTCTATATGAACGGCAATGGTGGCAACAAGGTTCTGGGGATTCCCTCGCTGGACATGGCGGTCGCCATCACGAGCACGAACTACAACGCAAAGGGTATGCACGAACAGACAGAAAAGCTCCTTGTCGACTTTATACTTCCCGCGGTTCAACAATAGTCCTTCAGAGGCCGAGATGACGGCCCTATAGAGTGCATGCAGCTGAATTACTAGTGTTGTCGTCCGCAAAAATGAAATCCGAAGCAATCGAGACACCGCGATGCTTACGCTGCAATCCTCTGTAATTGGTATTCATGATGAAGGCCGCCGAGTATTGGCTTCACCACAATGCGGTGGTCGTTCGGAACGCAATGCCGGTTGATTAAC
>DATFXZ010000432.1:0-6335 GCA_035315305.1 Terriglobia bacterium
GCCCGAACATCCTTGACCGTGGAAAGTGTTTTGACTTCCTGCGCGACAGACTCGACTTCAGGACTGGAACGGGCGGCTGCTTCCGCAGTGAAGCTCCCCTGCTGGACAGCTTCCGCAATGATCTTCTCCTGAGAGTAAATATGGAAGATCAGTTCCTTCGCCGTTCGGACTGTCAGTGCCGGGCGGAACTCCAGATCGTTATCGCTAAGAGTCCCGATTGCACGGACCGTCACACCATGCACCATGTCGAAGTACTCGAGTTTGGCTAAGAAGTTGGTTTTCGTCATAACAAATGCCTCGTTTGCTGCTAATCGTTATACGGATTTCGGGTTGATTGCAATCGTGAGTGACAGGAATTGCTTGTGCTCTTTCAGAAGGCCCGAGCCGGTTTAGAGCTTTTCGCACGCCGGAGGCGTGTTGGGATATTAGCCAGGCGTACGCGTTTTTTGCGTACGCCTGGCATATAGCGGGTGTGCCTATAGACGCACTCTTGAAATTTCGGATAGCATGCCGGTCATCATGCCCGTTCAAATCGATCTGCAACCCAAGCGACTGCTTTACACGGTATTCGTGCCAATCCTATTCATCGCCGGCCTGATTGTTTACAAAGGGAACTCCGCAATCATCACTATCCAGAAAATTCGGGCGACCGGCGTTATGGCGGCGCGCCCGGAAGTCGTATCGTTCGGCGGAGGCGCTGTGCTGGCGGCTGCAGAGCGAACGTACAATTATTTCGGTGTGATTTGGGCTGCGCTTGTATTCGGCATCTTGATCAGCGCGGCCGTCCGTACGTTTGTGCCTGCTGATTGGTTTGTGCGGCCATTAGCTGGGAAACTCGGTGCACAGTTTCTGTCCGGCGTGGCCGGCGCTCCGCTGATGCTTTGTTCATGCTGCGTTGTTTCGGTCTTCAGCACTGTTTATGAACGGTCGTTGCGTCTCGGACCATCATTAGCCATCATGCTCGCATCTCCGGCGCTCAATCCGGCGGCGCTCATTCTCACATTCCTGTTATTTGCGCCGAAGGTCGCCGCGGCGCGGCTGCTCATGGCAGTTCCCGTCGTTTTTCTAAGTGGCGTCGTCATCGAGCGCCTGTTTCCAAATTACTCTGCCTCGTTCGTCTTAAAACGAGATTTCGATTCTAAGCCCGCCGTAAACGGCGTCCAGGACACTGCTGTGAGATTCGGCCGATCCTTAATAGATGTATCGTTCCGCACAATACCGGTGCTATTGATCGGAGTGATTTGCTCGATGCTGCTCATTGAGTATGTGCCGGCAGACTTACTGGCCTTGCATCATTTCCGCTCCTTTGCTGTCATCGTGGTTGCTTCGATTGCCGTGCCGATCGCGCTGCCAACGTTCTTCGAAATCCCACTGGCGCTCGGAATTATCGCGGCTGGCGGTCCGGCTGGCGCCGCAGCGGCGCTGCTTTTCGCAGGTCCGGTGATTAATCTTCCGTCCCTGTTTGCGCTCGCGAATTTAACCGACTGGAAGATTGCAGCGACATTGGCCGCTGTGATCTGGGCAGTTGCCGTAAGCGGTGGACTGATTCTCAATCAGACACTTCCGTGAGGAATTAAACCTATGTCAAAGTACGTGTGCTGTTTTCTGTTGGCTTCCACGATACTTGTCACGCCGGCCATCAACGCCCAGCGCGATGCGCATCCGGTGCCTCCTTTCAAAATGTTCGACAACCTGTATTACGTTGGAATCGATTGGGTCAGTGCGTACGTGCTCAAGACGAGCGGAGGGCTGATCATGATAGATACGTTGTACGACAATTTCGCGGATCATACCCTCAAGTCCATCCAGGAACTTGGGATGAATCCAAAGGACGTCAAGTACGTGATCGTGACGCACGGTCACAACGATCATGTCGGCGGAGTCAAGTCGATCCAATCGGCTACTGGCGCGCGGGTCGCCATGGCCGAAGGTGACTGGGTCATGTCGAAGTTGACCCGGGACATTGTTGTGAAAGACGGCGACACGATCAAACTCGGTGATACCACTTTGAAGTTGTACCTCACTCCCGGACATACACCTGGTGTGACATCGATCGAGTTTCCTGTGTTCGATAATGGCAAAGAGTACAAGGCCTTCATCTTCGGCGGCCACGGCCAGAACTTCTCTGGAGTTCAGACAACACAAACCTACATCAACAGTGTCAAGCGAGTGATGACGCTCGCCGCCGGAACTCAGGTCCCAATTACGAACCATCCCGATCCCTTCCAGATTCTCCAACGCGGTGAGAAGCTCGCTGCGCGCAAGACCGGTGAGCCGAATCCATTTGTGGATCCAGACGGCTTTACGAAATGGCTTAATCAACTTGTGACCAACGCAGAGAAGAAACTTGAAGACGAAAAGAAGGCGGGACGGCCCTGAGCCGTTGGAAGGGTTTTATGCGATTGCGATGGTTGATTGGTTTCGTTGTGCTTGCAGCGGCAGCACAAACACCACAAAGAAATCCGGCTGCCGATTGGCCGATGTACAACCGTGATTTGGCGGGTACGCGGTTTTCGCCGTTGAATCAGATCAACACCCGAAACGTAGCGCGGCTGACGCGCGCCTGGACCTACAAAGTGGGCAAAGTCAAAGCCGAAGGAATCACGGGCGGCACAGAACTCACGCCGATAGTCGTTAACGGCATGATGTATATCGCCACCAACAATCACGTTGTTGCGGTCGAACCCGAAACCGGAAAAGAAATCTGGAGCTACGACCTCATAAGCGGCGAGCCGACACGCCGCGGTGTCTCATTCTGGCCAGGCGACGGGGTCATTCCACCGCGGGTCTTTTTCACTTCCGGGCAGCGATTAATCGCGGTCAACGCATATACAGGCGAGGCGGTATCGGCCTTCGGAAAGGACGGCGAAATCGACATGATCGTACCGTACGAGTCCGCGCCTATCGTCTACAAGAATCTTTTGATCGTCGGTACGAACGGCAATCCTGGCGGGACTCGCGCCTTCGATACGCGTACCGGCGCGAAGGTCTGGGAATTTCGATCCATACCGCAGCAAGCAACTGATCCGGGTGCGGAGACTTGGGGCAACGAGAGTTATAAGAATCGACCCGGCGCGACGCAGTGGGGCTTCTCCATGACGGTGGATACCGAACGCGGTATCGTCTACGCCGCGTACGATGCTCCCGGGCCTAACGATTACTACGGCGGCGACCGTCCAGGCGCCAATCTATTCGGTGCGTCCATTGTTGCGCTAGAGGCGGAAACCGGAAAGATGAAGTGGTATTTCCAAGTCACGCATCACGATCTCTGGGATTACGATCTGCCCTCGCCCGTCGCGCTCCTCGATATCAATGTCAAAGGTGAAAAGATTCCTGCGGCGATCGCTGTGCCGAAGCATGCACACATGTACATTCTCAATCGCCTGACGGGCAGACCGGTATTCGGAGTCGAAGAACGACCCGTACCGATCAGCAACGTGCCGGGCGAACGCAGTTCCTTGACACAGCCGTTTCCGTTGAAGCCACCGAGCTTGGCACGGGACAGCTATAAAGTGGATGACATCGTCACTGCAGCAGACACAAACGAAGAGCACGCGAAGTTTTGCCGCGAGCTGGCAGACCGAAGTGGCGGCTTGTACAACGTTGGACCATTTACGCCATATTTGTATCGTGAAGAAGGCGCGAAGCCATATTCGACAGTGCTTTTCCCCGGCTCCATCGGCGGAGTGAATTGGGGCGGTACGGCTTCCGATCCGGGCTTAGGATACGTTTTCGTCAATACGCTCGATGAAGCGAGCATCGGCTGGATCGAAAAGATGCCGGAAGGCGCGCGAGGAAATGGGTATCGACGCAACAGCATCGTCGGGCCGACGTCGCGTTTCCAGTGGAGCGAGGGCGATCCGCGATCCGGCAACATCAACAATGCAGGCGCGCGGGCGTGGCCGTGTCAGAAGCCGCCCTGGGGGCATTTGGTCGCGGTAAATGCCAATACCGGTGATATTGCTTGGAAGGTGCCTCTCGGTATTACGGACGAGTTACCGGAAGGAAAGAAGGCGACCGGTCGTCTGAGTATGGGCGGCCCAATCGCGACGGCTGGAGGTCTCGTTTTCATCGCCGCAACGAACGACAAACGTTTCCGAGCTTTCGATTCCAGGACGGGAAAAGAACTGTGGGCCGCGAAGCTCGACATGAGTGCGCATGCGGTGCCGGTGACTTATCAAGGGAAGAACGGCAAACAGTACGTCGCCGTCGTGGCGGGCGGCGCCAGCGCAATTGATGATCCTGAACCGCCGGGTAAAGAGGCGCTGGTTGTGTTCGCGCTGCCGTAGCCGTGATGTTGGTGTTTGCCATTCCCCTCCTCGTGAGGAGGGGAATACCCGGGCCGCACACCCTCACAACGTTCGCTTGAAGAGTAACGTCGCCGCAGTCATTGTCACGGCTGCGAACACGGTCAAATACATCAGATCGAACGAAATCGCTTCGATGCCGGTGTTCTTCAACATCAGGTTCTTCAGCGCGTGGACGATGTAAGTAAACGGATCGATCTTCGCGATGACCTGCATCCATCCGGGAAAAGCTTGTTGCGGATACACGGCGCCGCTTGGAAAAAACAGCAGCGTATTCAGAATGCCGAACATCGCGCGTGGAGTGAGAGGATTCGTGACGCGGACCATCAGCAAAAACATCATGCTGACCAGAGCAAGCGACGCGACGATGATAACGAGAAGTACGCGCAGCAGCCGCATCGGATCGAAGGGATTCGGAATTCCTGCGATGAGCGATCCAAAAAGAACTACCACGGTTCCGGCCATCACGGCCTTTACTGTTCCTGAGAGGTTGAATCCGCTGACGAGTTCGAGCTTTGTGATCGGCGTCACGAGATAACCTTCGTGCAATCCGCGCGCCTTGTCGTCGATGAAAATAATGCCGCCTCCGATCATCACCATCATGAAGATCGACATCACTGTTGAACCCGGCAGCAAATACTGCACGTATGGTACGTAGGGATAAACCTCGACGATTTCGAGGCGCGGCTGTGTGTCGAGTCTGGACCTGAGCGCAGGTTCGTTGTAGGCAGCAACAAGTCCGTTCACCGAGGCGATCATCGCGGAAGAATTGAATGAGTCGGTGTTGTCCTGGATCAATGCAATTCGAGGTTCATTCCTGTCGACTACCCGCTCGGAAAAGCCGTTGGGAATCGTGAGCACGCCATTGACGCGCCCGTTTCGGAGATCGTTCAGGGCCTGTCCCTCATCGTTGTAGTTGAGCGTGTCAAACGTGCGCGCATTTGCCGTAACGGCCACCGTCAACTCGCGCAACTTCACCGCCGGCAGCCGGCGATCGTGATCGACGATCGCGAGCTTCAGATTCCGGACCTGCCCGCCGAATGCATAACCCAAGACGATAAGCTGCCCGAAAGGAAAAATAAGCGACATCACGATCAGCGCGGGGCTTCGACGGAATCGGCGAAGCTCACGCTCCAGAATGGCTAACATTCGATGCATGACGATTCATCTCCTCATCATGAACGCACTCTCTCGAGGCTCAGCTCCCTGCAGCGAATCCCGCAACTGCCGGCCGGTGTAGTGGACGAACACATCATCAAGTGTGGTGCTCTGCACAGCAAACGACTGAACCTCTAAATGAATCTGCTCGGCCGCCTCGAGCAGCGCCATTGTCGTTACCGGAGTATTCAGCGTCGCAATACGGAACACGTTCTCGTGACCGGAGACACTTTTGACTTCGGGTAACGTTCTCATCTGCTCTTCCCAGCCCGCAGGCGTTGTCGGGAAACTCACCACGAGAATGTTGGTTCCGGAGACCGACTCCTTCAATTTGATCGGCGAGTCGAGCGCGACAAGTTTTCCGTGATCGACAATGGCGATGCGATCGCACAGCTTGTCGGCTTCGTCCATGTAGTGCGTCGTCAAGAATACGGTGAGATCGCGTCTTTCCTTGAGCTGGCGGAGCATCTCCCAAACAGCGACACGGGAAACGGGATCCAGTCCGGTCGTGGGCTCGTCCAGGAAAAAAACACGTGGTTCATGGATCAGTCCCCGCGCGATTTCGACGCGCCGCCGCATTCCACCGGAGAGATTTTTTACCGGCTTGTCTGCCCATTTCGTTAACTCGACAGCCTCGAGCAGCTCGCCCATTAACCGGCGGCGCCGCTCGCGGGGAACACCATACAGCTTGGCGTAAATCAGGAGATTTTCTTCGACACTCAGCTCGAGATCGCTGGTCATGGCCTGCGGAATGACGCCGATAACACGACGGACATCATTGGCTTGCTTTACGACATCAAACCCTTGAATCTTCGCGCTGCCCGATGTAGCGGGAATCAGTGTTGTCAGCATCCGGATCAGCGTAGACTT
>DATFXZ010000433.1:0-3511 GCA_035315305.1 Terriglobia bacterium
AATTCACCGGTGTCGCAAAACGTGGGATACGGACACATGCGGCAGGGGCGACCAGGCGGTCGCGGGAAGTTCGTTCAGGTGGAGTATCGCATGTCGCAAACCGGAGCCAACGCAGACGAGTGGCTGCCGGTCAAGCCCGGAACCGAAGGCATCCTCGCGTTGGGGCTTGCGCATGTGATTATGAACTGCGGCGAGCGCAAGCCGTCCGATGCCGGACGTGCAGGGCTGCTGATCGAAGGATGGATGGACGGCTTACGCGGCTACACGCCGGAGGAAGTCGAAAAGAAAACCGGTGTGGCCGCAAAGCGTGTGGAGAGGCTGGCAAACGAATTCGCGCAACAAACACCGGCGATTGCCATTGCTGCAGGCGCGGCAGTGGCACACACGAATGGGTTGTTTAATGCGGTGGCGGTGAATGCTCTGACTGCGCTTGTGGGAAGCGTGGGAATACCGGGAGGACTTTATTTCACGGCAAGTTCGGAGTCTGGCACCAATCTCGCGAAATACAGCGAGATTGGCGTCAGACCAGAGACTCAGATCTTGTTGGTTGACGGCGCGAATCCGGTGTTCGCGTCACCACACGCCTGGGCTGTGAAGGACGCGCTGATGAAAATCCCGTACATCGTCAGCTTTGGGAATTTCATCGACGAGACAAGCGTACTCTCCGATTTGATCCTGCCGGATCATTCCTTTCTCGAATCCTGGATACATGCGGCCCCGGAATCCGGAGCCAAGGTCGCGGTCTCGACCGTGGCGCCGCCCGTGATGCAGCCGCTGCACGACACGCGGTCGACCCCGGATGTATTGTTGGAGGTATCGAGAAAAATCAGCAAGCCGCTGAATCTACCATGGCAAAAGTTCGAGGACATGCTGAAGGCCGCGCCAACTACGACAACGCCGAGGGATGTTGGGCGGTCCGCGGAGCGCAAGCGCGATAGCGCGCAGCCTCAAGAAATTTCCGCCCATACAGTCAAATACACCGAGCCGGAGTTTGATGGAGATCCGAACCAATACGGATTCCTTCTCCTGCCCTATCCATCCATCGCTTTTCTCGACGGTTCGCTTGCCCACTTGCCGCTGTTGCAGGAACTGCCCGATCCGATGACGAGCGGGATGTGGAGCAGTTGGGTTGAGATCAACACACAAACGGCCGAGAGACTTGGCATCCGGCAAGGCGATGTAGTCGAGATCACCTCGAGTCAGGGATCGATCCAAATGGCGGCGTTTCCCTCGCCGGGCGTCGCACCGGACGTAATAGCTATTCCGGTGGGACAGGGACACGAAAATTACACACGATATGCGACAGATCGAGGACAGAACCCGATTCGCATCTTAGCGCCGATGAAGGAACTGAATACCGGAGTGCTGGCGTGGGCGGCAACAAAAGTGCGGATTGCGAAGGTAGCCAATAGCGATGGGCGGCTGGTGCTTTTTGCCGGATCGCTGAGGGAATATCCGGAAGAGAAGGTCCATAGGTGAGGCAACGCTTATGACACATCGATGGGGAATGGCAGTGGATCTGGACCGGTGCACGGGCTGCGAGGCCTGTGTGACGGCATGCCGGACGGAGAACAACATTCGGATTGCAGGGCCTGATCAGGCCGCGAAAGGGCGATCTATCGCGTGGATTCGAGTTGAACGGTATTACGAAGGCGAATTTCCGGATGTGCGGGTGAAATTCAGACCAGTCATGTGCCAGCAATGCGATGCGGCCCCTTGTGAGCCTGTTTGCCCGACCTACGCCAGTCACCATAACGAAGAAGGCCTGAACGCGCAGGTCTATAACCGATGCATCGGCACA
Organism: Terriglobia bacterium; assembly: GCA_035315305.1. Lineage (GTDB taxonomy): Bacteria > Acidobacteriota > Terriglobia > 20CM-2-55-15 > 20CM-2-55-15 > 20CM-2-55-15. The sequence continues at coordinate 1,802 of DATFXZ010000433.1, forward strand.
CGCTACTGTGCGAACGCATGCCCGTACAACGTGCGGTTCTTCAATTTCGGAAATCCCGTGTGGGAACGGCCCTTCGAACTTCAGTTGAATCCTGATGTCTCGGTGCGCGAAGTCGGCGTCGTCGAGAAGTGCACGTTCTGCGTGCAGCGGATCAGGGCCGTGAAAGATCAGGCGCAGGCTGAAAATCGCGAAGTTCACGATGGCGAGATCAAGCCCGCTTGTGTGCAGTCGTGTCCGACCTCGGCGCTCGTGTTTGGAGACTTGAACGATCCGGAAAGCGAGGTATCGCGGCTCTCGCGCTCGTCTCGCGGAACGAAGTTGCTGGACGATCTCGGCACGCTGCCGAAGGTGACTTATTTACCGAAGCAGTATTGAAATGGACGTGGGGGGACCGGCCAGATTGCATTGTAGAAGGCCGCCGCGAAGTGCAAACGCGGTAGGGCACAGCCTTAAGTAAAGGCGGTGTACCGACCGTAGCCGGGCCGGTGGGCCCGACGTTAAGAATATGGATATTCACTCTGAACGGAAAATCAACGCCGATCTTCTGCGGCCCGTTCGCCACACGTCCGTCCGGTTTGTTGCGCTTGTGGCTTTTCTTGGCACGGTCATTCTTATCGGCTTCGGTTCCTGGGCCTATCAGATGTGGAACGGCCTCGCGGTCGCCGGGATCAAGTGGCCGGTCTTTTGGGCGTTTTACATCACCAATTTCGTTTTCTGGATCGGAATCAGCCATGCGGGAACCCTGATCTCGGCAATCCTGCGCCTCGTGAATGCAACGTGGCGACGGCCGGTGACTCGATGCGCCGAGGTCATCACTGTTTTCGCGCTCATGATCGGCGCTTTATTTCCCATTATTCACCTCGGCCGTCCGTGGCTCTTCTTTTGGCTCATTCCTTATCCATCGGAACGACAGATCTGGCCTAATCTGAGATCGCCGTTGGCGTGGGACTTCTTTGCGATCGCGACGTACCTGACCGGCAGCACCTTGTTCTTATTTCTTCCGGCAATTCCGGACTTCGCACTGATGCGCGATCAGATGACCGGCTTGCGCCGCAGAGTTTACAGTGTACTGGCGTTGGGCTGGCAAGGCACGACCAAGCAGTGGCATCGCCTCGAAGCGGCGATGCAAATTATGGCGATTGCGATTGTTCCCGTCGCTGTCTCGGTACATACGATCGTGTCGTTCGACTTCTCGATGTCGCCGGTACCGATGTGGCACTCCACGATCTTCGGTCCATATTTCGTCGCGGGTGCTATTTTCAGCGGCATCGCCGCCTTGATCGTCGCTATGGCAGTACTTCGAAAAGTGCTGCACCTGGAGGAGTATCTGCATCCGATGCACTTCCAGAATCTAGGCAAACTGTTATTGCTGATGAGCCTCCTATGGGGGTACTTCACGTTCGCCGAACGGCTCACGACGTGGTACGGCAACGCACCGGCGGAAATGGCCGTGTTCTGGGAAACGCAGACGGGATCGTATGCTCCACTGTTCTGGACAATGGTGCTTTGTAATTTTGTAATTCCGTTTCCGATCCTCGCAATTAAAAGGTTACGAACGATCACGGGATGCGTGATTGCTTCATCAACGATCGTCGTCGGTATGTGGCTGGAACGATTTCTGATCGTAGTGCCGTCTCTTGCGACGAAACATCTCCCATATACGTGGAGTTACTATCGACCGCAGCCCGTCGAGATCATGATCACTATCTC
>DATFXZ010000434.1:0-11813 GCA_035315305.1 Terriglobia bacterium
GCCGTCATGTTGCGCGGGCAACAGCGGTACAACATCTATTGCTCGCCTTGCCACGACTACATCGGCACCGGCAACGGCATGGCAGCAATCCGCGGATTTCAACGCAAACCGCCTTCGTTCCACAGTGCTGAATTGCGCGGCGACCCGGTCGGGCATTTCTTCGATGTGATGACGAACGGCTTTGGCTCAATGCCGTCCTACGGGAATCAGATCCCGATACGCGATCGATGGGCGATCACGGCGTATATACGAGCGCTTCAACTCAGTCAATCGGCAACGATCAACGATGTTCCGGCGGCCGAACGGCAGAAGTTGGAATCGGAGAAGGAAAAATGATCGATCTGACTCGATGGCGCAAGTTCGCGCTCAGGGCTGGAATCGCAGGATTGGTCCTGACCGCAATTGGCTTGTTCTTTTCGCCGGTGCAATTCTTTCGGTCCTATTTATGGGCCTTTCTGTTTTGGTTTGGGATCGCCTTAGGATGCCTTCCGCTCCTCATGCTTTACCATCTTGTCGGCGGCGCCTGGGGGTTCACTATTCGCCGCATCATTGAATCCGGCACTCGCACGTTGCCGCTGCTCGCTGTCCTCTTTGTGCCTGTCCTGATTGGTATTCCGCAGTTGTATGAATGGTCGCACGCCGACAAGGTTGCACAAGTGGAATCGCTGCGGCAGAAGCAGGCGTACCTGAATGTGCCGTTTTGGATTCTGCGATCGATCTTCTACTTTGCGGTGTGGCTGTTCTACACGTACCGGCTCAATAGAATGTCCGTTATACAAGATGAAACCGGCGAGCCTCGCCTGGTGAACGCATTCGAACGGTTGAGCGGGCCTGGACTCGTAGCGTACGGACTCACGATTACGTTTGCGGCATTCGATTGGGCTATGTCACTCGAGCCCCAGTGGTATTCGACGATTTACGGAATGTTGTGGATCGTGAGCCAGGCCCTCTCGTCTCTTGCATTCGCAATCGCCATGGTTGCGCTCTTGTCGGACCGTGCTCCCATGTCGCACGTTTCAGTGCCCGGCAGCCTGCACGACCTTGGAAATCTTCTGCTCGCGTTCGTGATGTTGTGGGCGTATTTGTCATTTGCTCAATTCCTGATCATCTGGTCCGGCAATCTTCCGGAAGAAATCGCGTGGTATCTGAACCGCATGCGCCATGGCTGGCAATGGGTAGCGGCTGCGCTGATCACGTTTCATTTCTTCGTACCGTTTATTTTGCTGCTCTCGCGGTTCAGAAAACGGCGAATTCAATGGATCGCGACAATCGCTGCGCTCGTTCTGTTCATGCGAGTCGTGGATACATATTGGATCGTTACCCCGGCGTTTTATGGCGATCGCCTAACAATCCACTGGCTCGATATTTTCGCTCTCGTAGGAATTGGGGGCGTGTGGCTTGGTTTCTATGCGCGACAACTGACAACCATGCCGCTCCTTCCAGTTCATGATCCGAACGCAACGCCCCATAAAGCAATATGAACACCGACGAACCAGCACGACAACCACGGCACGAGCGAGAGGACGTTAACGTTTCCTCGATCAAAAGGTTTGTGCTCGTTGCAATCGTCATCCTGGCGGTGATTCATGTCGGGGTCTGGTGGCTGTATCGATATTTCCGTCATCAAGATCAACGCCGCGACGTTCGGCGGACGCTTGTAGAGGCGCCACCACCGGTTCCCCCCGGACCGCGATTGCAAGTAAACGCGCAGGCGGATTTTCAAGAGTATTTCCGTAACCAACAGGAGACGTTGAAGGGCTACAGCTGGGTATCGCGCACCGAAGGAAAGGTCCGGATTCCCATCGATCGCGCGATGGAGTTGGTCGTGGAGAAGGAGAAACAGTGATGAGAAATGGGAATTTGAAATTGGACGAATCCTGCATCTCAAATCCGAAATCCAAAATAGGTGATTGGACCCCGCATCTAGGACAGTCCGATTTGCCGTTTCGGATTTCGGATTTGAGATGCAGGATTCGTCCAATTTCAAATTCAATCCCACCTTTCTTCTTGGGTTGTGGAGGCTAGCGATGCAAGTTCTACTGCTCTCTATCCTCCTCCTCCAAAACCCGGACTCGATCCTCACGCAAATTGGCATCGATCAAAAACTAGGTGCACAGATCGATCCCAATATTTCGTTCTTCGACGAAGCGGGCAACCGAGTGAAACTCGCGGACTATCTCGGAGCCAAGCCCATCATCCTGACGCCCGTTTATTACGACTGTCCGATGCTTTGCAGCATGCTCCTGAATGGGTTGGTGAAAGCGATGCACGTGTTGCCATTCACGGCGGGGAAGGAGTTCGAGATCATCACCTTCAGCATCGATCCAAACGAACAGCCAAAGCTGGCGGCGGAAAAAAAGCAGCACTACGTGCGCGACTATGGAAAACCTCAAGCTGCAGCAGGCTGGCATTTCCTGACGGGTGGATCGGAGTCGATTCAAAAACTGACCGACGAGATCGGGTTCAGATATACGTACGACACGTACACCAAGCAATGGGCTCACACAAGCGGCATCGTGATTCTGACTCCCTCGGGGGGCGTTTCACAGTACTTCTTTGGTCTCGAATATGACCCTGCAGACTTGAAACTGAGTTTAGTGCAGGCATCGAATCGCAAGATCGGATCGTTTGTCGATCACATTCTTCTCTACTGCTTCCAGTACAACGCGACGACGGGGAAGTACAGCATCGCGATCATGCGCGTATTACGTGCAGCCGCTGTCGCCACCGTGTTGCTGATCGTTGGCTTTCTGCTCATCGGGTCCAGAAGAACGAGGTTGGCTTCGTGATAGGAGAAGGGTTTCGGCTTTTTCCGGTACAAGCTTCGACATTTGCCGAGAAGTTGGACAGGCTGTACCTCTTCCTGGTCGGTATGTCCGGGTTTTTCGCCGGATTGATCATCATTCTCGTGATTACGTTTGCAGTTATTTATCGGCGGCGGGCGGACCGCGCTCCCGAGAAGACGAGGACTTCGCTAGGGCTCGAACTCATTTGGACCGTGATTCCATTGATTCTGGTCATGTTCATATTCCTTTGGGGCGCGGACTTGTTCCTGGACCAATCAATTCCTCCCCAGGGTGCCGAGGATGTTTACGTCGTTGGCAAGCAGTGGATGTGGAAGGCGCAACACTCGAACGGCCGCCGAGAGATAAACGAACTTCACGTTCCCGTCGGGCGCGCAGTTAAGATCACTGCCACTTCCCAGGACGTAATTCACAGTTTTTACATTCCAGCCTTCCGCGTGAAGCAGGATGCCGTGCCCGGTCAGTATCGAACAATGTGGTTTCAGGCTACCAAAGCCGGCGAATACCACCTTTTTTGCGCGGAGTACTGTGGTACCGACCACTCAAAAATGATCGGGCGAATCATCGCTATGCAAGACACGGCATATCAAAACTGGCTCGGTGGCTATACGGAAGAAACGCCTGTTCAGGCTGGAGAAAAGTTGTTCGTCCAGTTCGATTGCGCAAACTGCCACGAGTCAGGCCGTCGCCAGCGATGTCCAAACTTGGGTGGGTTGTATGGGACGACTGTTGCACTGGCGGGCGGCGGCACGGCGCTTTTTGACGAAGCATACATCCGCGAATCGATACTCGATCCGAAAGCCAAAATAGCTGCAGGGTACGAGCCCGTCATGCCGACATTCCGGGGACAGGTCACCGAAGAGCAGATGCTGGCATTGATTGCATATATCAAATCACTGTCGCCGAATGTCGCCGCAACGAGTACCGAAGGAGCACGCCGTCCGCAGAGCAGCGTACCTGGGAAGAAGGAGTAGGCCATGAGCACACAGCTTGCAATTTTCACGCGCGAGCATTACTTGAACGTGAGCTACGGTTGGAAATCATGGCTGTTCACGCGCGATCACAAGCGGATCGCGCTGCTGTTCTTGATGACGATCACATTCTTCTTCTTCCTTGGCGGCGCATTCGCCACGATGGTTCGTCTCGAGTTGATGACACCGCAAGGAGATCTCTTTCAGGCGCAGACCTACAACAAATTGTTTTCGATGCACGGCATCGTCATGATTTTTCTATTTCTGATCCCTTCCATTCCGGCCGTGCTGGGAAATTTCCTGGTACCGATCATGATCGGAGCGCGTGACCTCGCGTTTCCGCGGCTGAATCTTTTGAGCTGGTATCTGCTCGTGATCGGGGGCGTGTTCACGCTATGGGCGATTGTCGCCGGCGGCGTCGATACGGGCTGGACCTTCTACACTCCTTACAGCAGCCTGTTCAGTAACACCAATGTCGTTCTTGCGGTGATCGGGATTTTCATATCAGGCTTTTCTTCCATTCTGACCGGCCTGAACTTCATCGTGACGATCCACCAGATGCGCGCTCCTGGAATGACGTGGTTCCGATTGCCTCTATTTATCTGGTCGCATTACGCGACCGCTATCATCCAAGTTCTGGGCACACCTGTTGTCGCTATTACGCTGCTGCTCGTTGCTGTAGAACGTGTCTGGCGTGTCGGAATTTTCGATCCGGCACTCGGCGGCGATCCGATTTTGTTCCAGCATTTGTTCTGGTTCTATTCCCACCCAGCCGTCTACATCATGATTCTTCCTGGAATGGGGGTCGTGAGCGAGTTAATTACCACGCACTCTCATAAGCAGATCTTTGGTTACACGTTCGTGGCATTTTCGAGTCTCGCTATCGCGATCATCGGATTCGCCGTGTGGGGACATCACATGTTTGTGGCCGGCCAATCGCAATATGCCAGCTTGATGTTTTCCATTCTGAGTTTCCTCGTAGCGATTCCGTCCGCTATAAAAGTGTTCAATTGGACCGCCACCCTCTACAAAGGATCCATCTCGTACAGCGCGCCGATGCTGTACGCGCTGGGATTCATCGGCCTATTTACGATTGGAGGCTTGACAGGCCTGTTCCTCGCCACGACGGCGGTGGATCTCCATGTGACGGACACCTACTTTGTCGTGGCGCATTTCCACTACATCATGGTTGGTGGAATGGTCATGGCCTACCTTGGCGGGATCCATCATTGGTGGCCGAAGATCAGCGGCAAGATGTACCCGGAAGGCTGGGCGCGGCTCGCGGCGCTGATCGTATTCATCGGGTTCAATCTCACTTTTTTCCCTCAGTTCGTTTTGGGCTATCTCGGAATGCCGCGGCGATATTACGCGTACGCGGATGAATTTCAGGTGCTGAACGTCATGTCCACAGCTGGAGCCTCCATCCTGGCGGTCGGCTATGTATTGCCGATGGTGTATCTGATCTGGTCGCTTCGATACGGCGAGAGCGCCAGCGCGAACCCATGGGGAGCAACCGGTCTGGAATGGCAAATCCCGTCGCCGCCGCCGACAGAGAACTTCGAAGAAACCCCAATTGTCGAGGAACCGGCTTACAACTATGAGTCTTATAGTCGAGCATCAGTTTGACGATTACGAACAACAGCAGCAGGCGACGACGCTGGGAATGTGGGGTTTCCTCGCAACGGAGGTCCTATTCTTCGGAGGAATGTTTCTCGGTTACACGGTGTATCGCCTGCTGTATCACGCGCCGTTTGGCGAAGCCAGTCGACATCTGGACGTCGTTCTGGGCGCCGTCAACACAGGCGTCCTGCTGTGCAGCAGTCTGACGATGGCGCTCGGCGTCCACGAAGCGCAGGAGGGAAACCGGCGGATGGTCATGCTGTTTCTCGCGATCACGGCGGCGTTGGGCATGATTTTCCTGGGAATAAAATTCTTCGAATACTACCAGAAATTTGAAGAGCATCTGATACCAGGGCCGCATTTCATGTGGAACGGAGCCGACGCCAGACACGCAAGCCTGTTTTTCATCTTCTACTTCGTCATGACAGGCATGCATGCCTTGCACATGGTCATTGGCATCGGGCTAATGGCGATCCTGGTGTTTCTGACGTGGCGAGGTAAATTCAGTTCTGTTTATTTCGCGCCTATTGAGCTGGGCGGCCTGTATTGGCACTTCGTAGACATTGTTTGGGTATTCCTTTTTCCGCTTCTCTACTTGGTCGAGCGCAGTAGATGACTGAAACGATCGTTCCGAAAAAGATCTACTTCCGCGTCTGGGGAACGCTTCTGATCCTCCTGGCGGTCACTGTCGGCGTCGCATACATTCACCTTGGCTGGTTCAATCCTGCAGCCGCGGTTGGTATTGCTGGGATCAAGGCGTTGATCATCATTCTCTACTTTATGCACGTGCGATACAGCCCAAAAGTCCTTTGGGTCTTTGTAAGCGCCGGTTTTGTTTGGCTGGGAATGCTCTTCCTTTGGACGCTCGGAGATTACCTGACCCGCTCATATTTGCCTCCACCGACGATCTGGCCGCAATGAAATCCCTCCGATTTCCGATTGCCGCAACCCCTTGACCGGACGCCTTGTCTGTGGTGAACTGCGTCAATTGATGAATCGAAAATATCTCATGCCACTTTGGTGGGTCATCCTTGCTAGCCTTCCCGCACTGGGTCAGGAGAAGATCTACCCCGTTCGTGGAAATAAAGATTCCTCCGTCATTTTGACCTCTGATCGCTCGGGCATTGTTGTGGAGAGAGCTTTCCAGCACAAGCTCACATTGGGATCCCCAGACGAGGATAGGGTCTCTTTTGTTCCGGATACGCGAGCTCCGATCATCATGTTCTGGTTGAGAATTCAAAATGTGTCGCCACGCACGATGAAGTTCGATGCCAGCAAATTCACCAGCACGGATGATCAAGGCAAAACGTATTCCGCCCTCGTTGGGGATGACGCTATGAATCGAATTCTCGCGGGGGCTTCAGATGGATCACTCGGCACAAAAACGTTGCGCGGCATTTCGCTGGGCCGGGTTGGGAGTAAGCCGACAGAGGAGCAACTGAAGGAAGATATCCAGCGGTACAGTCTCGACTCAGGGGAGATCGCACCGGGAGCGGTTAAGGAAGGCCTGATCTATTTCCAGAGGCCATCGCAAAAGAAGTTCACCGTGAAGATCACTCTGGGCGACCTTTGGTCACAACCACTGACCTTTTCGACCGAAAAACAGAAATAAAGAATCCCTTTCGTGATTCGTCATGCTGAAGAACAAGATCGCACTGGTTACCGGTGGAAGTCAGGGCATCGGAAAAGCGATCGCGGAGAAGCTGATTGGTGCCGGCGCAACTGTGGCCGTCGCGGCGCTGGATGATCATGCCCTGAAGGAGGTTTCGGCGGAGTTTCAGTCGAAAGAGTTCCGGTTTCGAGTGTATGGGGCGGATTTGTCGGAAGACTTTCAGGCCGACTCGCTCGTGAAGTCGGTGGTTCGTGATCTCGGACCAGTGGACATCCTGATCAACAATGCCGGAATTACGGGCCCAACGCTTGCCACCCATGAAGTTTCAATCAGCGATTGGGATAGAACGCTGAATATTAACCTTCGAACGCCATTTCTTCTCAGCAAAGCTGTTATTCCTCCGATGATCGAACGCAAGGGAGGCATGATCATCAACATATCTTCCATTGCCGGGAAAATGGCTTACCCGCTGCGGTCGCCATATGCGGCATCGAAATGGGGCTTGATTGGACTAACCCTCACACTGGCGCAGGAACTCGGCCCGTACAATATTCGCGTTAACGCCATATGTCCAGGTCCTACGCGTACCGAGATGATTGATTCGGTGATCGCGGCGCGTGCCCAGGCGGCCGGTGTGGACGTGGGTGTCATGCTTCAAGAGTACACGCGCGCGACGGCGCTGAAGAGGATGGTTCTTCCCGGAGAGGTCGCAGACCTCGTGCTGTTTCTGTGTTCGCCGGAAGCGAGCGCAATCACCGGGCAAGCTATAGACGTTAGCGCCGGGTATGGTTTCAGGATCGGTAACTAGATATGACCGACGAACAACACTTTGAAAATGGTTTGGCCATGCTGAAAACGATGGTCGGCCAAGCGGAAGCGGAACGGATTCGTCAGGGATGGAGGGAAATCTCGCCCGACCTGGAACGGCTGATCCTTGAATTTGTTGCCGGTCGTATTTGGACGAGGTCGGGCCTCGATTTGAAGACCCGAAGTTTGTCCACAGTTGCTGCCTTGACTGCGCTGGGAAGAACGAGTGCGCTTGAACTCAACATCCGCATGGCCTTGGGAAACGGCGCGACGAAAGAGGACGTTCTCGAAATCATGCTGCATATGGCTCCCTATGCTGGATTTCCTGCAGCGTGGGATGCCATGAAGATCGCCGCGAGGGTGTTCGCAGCCGCGTAGGTGTAACAGGTTTTATGCTGCACTCGCCGGCCGGGGGGGCGTATGTTGATTGCGTAGTTTTGAAATCCTGCGCACGCCGGAGGCTAATATCCGAAGCGAGGGGATCGCACCCTGAAGGGGTGTCGGGGATTCATCGTGGGGTACGGAAAAAACCTTAATACAACACCGACGGGAGATATGCTCCTTGGGGTTCGTTGTAGAGTCCCATCGTCATCAGCGTCATCGGCTGGAATACTCTTAGATTGTTCTCCAGACACCATCGGAACAGTTCCGCGTTGCGTGCAGGTACGATGACGCCCGGGTGAGGGAAGTCCCTGATGCTCGCAAGCATTGCCTTTAAATCCAGATTCGACTCCGCCACCGCATGACCGCGATATCCGAATTCCGAGGCATAACCTGTAATCTGGCCATCCCTTTCGACCACTACCGCAGTTCTTCGCGCGATGGAATCTTTCAATTCACCGGCGCGATTGTGGCCGTGTACGCTCTCACAGACCCGATTGGCCGCGTCCAGATCCGCTTCCGTTGCAGGTCTCACCTTACCGCCTTTAATGGATTGTTTTATCGGCGGTCCGTGCATGACCAGCATAAGTTCGCGAGGATCAAACCCCAGCTTCGTATATAGGCACAACGAGCGGCTATGAAACGTCGCCTGCAATAAGCGCACGCCCGGAAAACCGCGCTCCCGCGCCCGATCAATGACGGCGCGCATCAGCGTTCGGCCGATGCTGCGGTTCTGAGTGTTCGGCTCGACTGTCACCGGCCCAACGCCAGCGATTGTCGAGCGTTCATCGAGACAATTACTTCCGACGATCCGCTCATTCAGTTCGGCAACCACGCAGTAAAATTCTGGACGCGAAAAGAGCATGCGGAGAACACCGATTGAAGCTTCGGGCGCCGGAAGCTCTGGCGGGAAATTATGTTGACGGTTGATGGTCGTAAAGGCGTCGTAACAGATGCGGCCGCAGACTTCAGCATCTTCCGCCGTTGCGCGTCGAATTCGGATCCCGGAGACTGGTTTTGCCATTGACGAGGAATGTACTGCAATCGTCAATTGCACGAAAGCGTTTGATGTTATGATGCCCGCAAACCGTGAGAAAAACATGGTCGCGCGGAGCGCAAGCTCTAGCACCGCCTTTAAGATGAGCGCGAACCGCAAGCGCGATATAGCGCCGGCCTTAAGATGAGCGCGAAGCGCAAGCGCGATAGCGCGCAGCCTAAGATAGAAGGAGTGTTCATATGAAAGCTCACCTCCCGATCGTAATTCTTTTGTTGCTGGCCATTGCTGAAGCGGCACAGCAAAAACCTGAGAAGAACAACATGGATCTCGTGGGCTATAACGACCTGCAGGCCCGCAGTGCCTACCAGCCAACGATTCACAAGCAAGGCGATCGCTGGATTGCGTATGTTGGCCATCATGGCGGATCGCAAATGAATCCCTTAACCGGCAAGCAGGAAAACAACGGCACGTCTATCATCGACGTCACGGATCCGAAACAACCGAAATACATCGCACATATTCCGGGGGAGGCCCAAACACCCGGTCCAGGCGAGTCCGGCGGAGCGCAGATGACTCGCGTGTGCGATGGCAGCCAACTGCCGCGAGCGGACAAGAGCAAGATCTATCTCCTTCGCAGCTTCGGCAACTCGGCACATGAAGTGTGGGACGTGACCGATCCAGCGAAACCAAATCGCGTCACTGTTGTGGTGAGCGGACTGCGCGACACTCACAAAAGCTTCTGGGAATGCGACACCGGAATTGCATTCCTTGTCTCCGGTCCACCGGAATGGCGTACGCGTCGCATGTCTCAGATTTACGACTTGAGCGATCCCGCCGAGCCGGTTTTTATCCGTAACTTCGGTTTGCCCGGCCAGCAACCTGGCTCGTCAGGTTCTGTTCCAACCGAACTGCATGGAGCAATCTCGACAGGCCCGAAAGGCAACCGCCTGTACTTCGGTTACGGCACCGGCGCGAATGGTATCGTCCAGATCGTCGATCGGGAAAAGTTGCTGAAAGGTCCAAAGGAACCGACGGAGTCCAATCTCATGTATCCACAAATCGCGAGATTGGATCTGCCTCCAGACATGGGAGCACATACGGCGTTCCCGCTGTTGGGCATGCAGCTTGGCGAGTTTGCTAAGCAGCGATTGCGGCCCGGTACCGCGGCTGCCGCCGGCGTTGACCATGATCACGATGGCGATCCGGCTCCGGATCGGACTCAGTCGCGGCGCGATTTCGTGATCGCTGTCGGCGAGACTACAGCAAATGAATGCCTGGAGAATCGGCAGATGATACGGGTGCTCGACATCACGACGGAATCGAAGCCGTTTGGCATTGCGTCGTGGACTGTGCCAGAGTCCAGCGGAAATTTTTGCGATCGTGGCGGCCGGTTCGGCACACATTCGTCCAACGAGAACCTCACACCGATTTACTACGGCCGAGTCCTGTTCGTTGCTCATTTCAACGCCGGCGTCCGTGCCATCGACGTCCGCGATCCGCTGCAGCCGAAGGAAATCGGTTACTACGTACCAGCCACTACCGACAAAACCGATAAACGTTGTGTCGGAACGGGCGCTGACCAGCGATGCAAAACCGCGATCCAGACGAACAATGTTGAAGTGGACGACCGCGGATACATTTATATTGTGGATCGTGCGAACACGGGCATGCACATACTCGAACTGACGGGGGCCGCACGGCGCATCGCAAATTTCAGATGAGATTGGCAAGAGGTGATCGCTGATGCCCGCGTCCGCCGTGGACGTTGTCCGGCCTGCTTTTGACCACATGGTCCGGCAACTTTTCAGGCCCTTCCGGTTCGGCCAATGGGTCCGGTTGGCTATTACGGGATTGTTGGCTGGAGAACTTGGCACGTCGCGCGGGTGCAGCTTTCAAATTCCATGGAGGCCGCCGAACCGGTCCGATCAATTCTTAGCGCAGGCCGTCATTTCCAGGACTGGACTAGGGATTGCGGCGATTGTTTTGCTCGTCCTCCTGGTAGTCATTTTGTCGATCGTTCTGATTTACATCAGCAGCAGAATGCGGTTCGTCCTGTTCGACAGCGTCGTGGCGAAGGAGTGTCACATCCGGAGATATTGGGCACAACGCAGCGGCCCTGCCTTCCGTTACTTCGTCTTCCAGTTGCTTCTATCTCTGGCCGTCGTGGGCTGCGTTGCATTTTTTGCAAGCATCGCCGCCATCATTCTGTTTGGTACAGGGTGGTGGCGAAATCCGGGCCGATATATGGTACCGCTAGTCCTCATCGGCTTTGTTTTAGTCCTATTTCTCAGTGTGTTTCTGATCATTGCCTTCCTGCTGTCGGTTCTGACAAAAGACTTTGTTGTGCCGCAGATGGCTCTCGAAGATCTAAGTGTTACGGAAGGTTGGCAGCGGCTGTGGTCCAGGCTGATGAGCGAGAAAGGCGGCTATGCAGGATATATCGGATTCAAAATCGTTCTGGCGATTGCAGCCGCGATTGCCCTTGCAGTGGCGACGCTGGTTCTCGTGCTTGCGCTTCTCATTCCCGTCGGCGTCGTGGCGCTCATCGTCGTGTTGGGCGCGCGCGCCATTGGAATAGCGTGGAACGTTTTTACGATAGCTCTAGCGATTGTTGCCGGATG
>DATFXZ010000435.1:0-4055 GCA_035315305.1 Terriglobia bacterium
CCGCCAGTATGCGCAATAGCCATGAACATGAGCACGCAGAAGTTCATCCTCAATCTGGGAACTCAACTCCAGAGCCTGCTCACCGGCGGCAAGCCACCACCTTTGGCGGCCCGTCCTTGAAGGTCCGCGCCGAACTCGCAAGGGGGTGAAAGAAACCATCCGAACAAATACCGCTGTCGCCATCTGCCATCCTGTGAGGAGATGGACGATCATGACGACGTGATGCAGTAGAGGAATGCCCGATTCCACCTGACACTTTAAGTTTCGCAAGTCTGGAGTTGAGGTGTAGGCTTTCGATGCCGTGAAACGCAGCACGCTACACCAGCATATCGACTTTGACGAGATCCGCCAGGATTTCAATATGGACGAGACGCGCCGTCAGATCGCGGAATGGGCGGATCAGAAAATCGAGGCGAACTCTCGATGGGAGTCTCGATTCAAGGCGAGCCGCAGCCTGACGACGGATGGATGTATGATCTACTTCTTCTTCTCCTCCATCTCGCTTGCCCTTCTGCTGCTACTGCAGTTGTCGGCCGACGGGCAATAGGGGTTGATCCCGCTGCGAACCATGTTTCCTGAGCGTTCATAGCTAGAATATATTCCTTTCATATGGAAAACAGTCCGGAGCTCATTCCTCTCCGGTTTCTTCCAGCGCGAGTTGATGTTGAGCGCAGACCCGATGGCACGCTCGTTCTGCGTTCACCCGAGCCTCTCAGGCCTTACGCACGATGCATTGGCGAATATCTGGAGCGTTGGGCAGCGGAGAAACCGAAGGACGTCTTCCTCGCCGAGCGCGAAGGCGCTGTGTGGAAGACAATCACTTGGGCCGAGACCCGAACGCAGGTTTATGCGATTGCAACCGCCCTGCTTGGCCACGGAGTTTCGGTCGAACATCCCGTTGCGATTCTTTCCGACAACTCCATTGAGCATGCGTTGCTTGCGCTTGCAGCAATGCACGCTGGAGTGCCGGTTGCGCCGATTTCACCGGCCTATTCTTTAATGTCGCGCGATCTGGTCAAGCTTAAGAACATTCTGTCGCTCATTCAGCCACGTCTGGTCTTTGTTGACGATGCACAGCAATATGGGCGAGCTCTTACCGCAATTGCCGGCGGTGATCTTGAGGTGGTTGCGGTGCGCAATACTGGAAGTGCGACACCTTTTGCGCGCTTAACCGCGAGCATTGATCCTGCGGTGGTGCCGCGCGCCTTCGCCGCCATTCAGCCGGATACGATTGCAAAATTCCTTTTCACATCCGGCTCAACCGGGGAACCTAAAGCCGTCATTAACACCCAACGGATGCTCTGCTCCAACATCCAATCGGCCAAGCAGACTTGGCCGTTTTTAGAGGACGAGCCCCCAGTGCTTGTCGATTGGCTGCCGTGGAACCACACGTTCGGTGGCAACAATAACTTCAGCGCGGTCTTCGCCTACGGCGGCACCTTCTATATCGATGCCGGGAAGCCCGTCCCCGGTTTAATCGAAAAGACAGTCCGGAATTTGCGCGAAGTTTCGCCGACAATCTATTACAACGTGCCCCGGGGATACGACGCTTTGCTTCCGTTTCTAGAAAGCGACGCCGCCTTACGGCGCAGCTTCTTTCGACGACTGAAAGTGATTCTTTATGCCGCAGCCGCGCTCCCAGTGCCGCTTTGGGAACGGCTCGAGCGGCTGTCGATTCAGGAAACGGGCAAGCGCGTGTATATGGCCTCCGCCTGGGGCTCGACCGAGACCGCGCCGATGGTGACGCTCGTTCATTTCGAGCCCATTCGACCAAGCGTGATTGGGCTTCCAACCCCGGGCTGTGAATTGAAGATGGTTCCCGTAGGCCACGCCGGCCGGTACGAATTGCGCGTGCGCGGGCCGAATGTTACACCCGGCTACTGGAAGCAGCCGGAGCTCACCGCCGCCGCTTTCGATGAAGAAGGCTTCTACAAGATGGGCGATGCGGGCCGCTTCGCCGATCAGTGCGATCCGGCACTTGGTATCGATTTCGCCGGCCGGCTGGCAGAGGACTTCAAGCTCTCCAGCGCAACATGGGTCCATGTCGGTGCGCTCCGCGTGCGCGCGCTTGCAGCGCTTGCAGCCGTCGCTCAGGATATCGTCATCACCGGACACGATCGCAATGAGATTGGATTCCTGATTTTCCCCAAGCCGGGGGTGATTGACGATCCCAATGTGCAAAAACAGGTCCTGTCAGGAATGGCGGCGCTGCGAGACGAAGGATGTGGCCGCTCCTCTTATGCCACGCGTGCAGTTTTCCTAAAAGAACCGCCGTCCATCGATGCCGGCGAAATCACGGATAAGGGCTACATCAATCAGCGCGCTGTTCTCGACCGGCGTGCGAGAGTTGTCGACAGCCTGTATCAAGATCCGCCGGATAATGACGTCATTTTGCTGTCCGCTTACAGCGCGGGTTGATTTGGGTCGGTTGGCGGACACCGTCTGTAGAATGCCGATCTCCTTGAAAGATTCGGGAAACCCTAAAGTGAATTCAAGAATGTGAACAGTGCCTGCTTCTCCGGCGGACTCAATTCGCGGAAGCGGTGTCTTACGTGTGCAGCCTCGCCGCCGTGACGCTCAATAGCGTCTTCCAACGTCAAGGACTTGAGATCGTGCATGTGCCTGGGGTGCATGCGGAGTCCCCAGAGCGGCACGGTGCGCAGTTTGTTGGCTGTATCTTCCGGCGGGTTCTGGACGATGCCATCGCCGGTCTCGATGTCATGAAGCAGCAAATCGCTATAAGGATGAATAATCTTGTTGCCCAAGGCATCCGGTACGAGGAAAGTTCCGCCATTGATCACCGTTCCTGCAGGAGCCGTAACGATGGTGGTGACATGACACATGGCACAGCCAATTTTCTCGAATAACCGTTCGCCTGCTTGTGATGCGGCCGATGCAGCCAGAATCGAATCGCGTGGGGGCGCTTTCGTACCCCGGATGAACTGAGCGAAATGGTCGATGTTTGCCAAACCGAGATTGTCGGAAACATCTTCGGGATCGCTGGTAATTTTGCCGACCGTGGTCACATCCTTGAGCCGCAAACGGTTCGTTACTCCCATTTCATTCAGATACGCGTCGCCGATGAAAGAAAGCAAGCTACTGTGTTGATCTTTCCAGCCAAAGCGGCCAATGCGCGTTTGTCCGGGCGCCTCCAAAACAGGAACTTCGACGGCTTCACCGTGGATTCTGCCACCGCTGACCTCTAACTGACGTTGGACGATCGCTTGCAAGGTGCTATCGTCGATGGCTTCAATAAAGCCGTCTCCTAATGTATTGAGGGCTGCCCGTAGAGCTCGAATGTTCTCCGCATCAGGTATATGTTCCTGCGCTTGTGGAATCAGCGCGCGGTCATTGATTATAGAGCGGTTGGCAATGAGGTTCGCGCCATCATTAATTGGAACGGTTGCGGCGACGAAATTGCCGTTCACGTCGCTGTGGCCAGCGCGAATCTCGGTGAACTGGCTGGATCCGCCGCTTACAGGATTCTGGTGACAATCAGCGCACGCTCGAGCATTAAAGACCGGTCCGAGTCCGGTGCTGGCATCGTGGTCTTGCTCGAACTTGGCTTGGTCGAGCACATAGGTATCGCCAGGTGGCTGTGCAATGCCGTTACTGACGCTTTGCGACCCTGGGTTTTGCGCCAGCGTGGGAGTATCAAAACCACTGGGCGCTTCGGTTGGAGATTGCTGTGCAACACCAACCAGGCCAGTGACCACACCCGCTGATGCCAACACCACGACAGAGATGCATTTTCGAAGCATTTGGAGACCTCCAAGAAGAATTGAATTTCGTCGATTTCGAGCACGCCCTCAGCCACCCAGCTTGAGAAGCACTTGAGATATGCAAGACCCTTGGCGCTCGCACGTTATTCCCGATTCGATTGTTAAAAATGTGTGAAACGACTGACCTCCTTAGTGCGAGCGATGGTTCTCGCCTAAAGAAGAAGGTCTACGCGAATGCTAGGATTAACCTCGTACGTCAACCGCACTGTTTGAAGACCACCTGCGACAGAACGGCTTGCAGGATTATCAGACCCATGAAAGAGGACGACCATG
>DATFXZ010000436.1:0-13154 GCA_035315305.1 Terriglobia bacterium
TTTGTCACGTTTTATCGAGGTCAGACGAAAGCGTTTGAAACAACGCCGCTTCAAGTTGTCGACGGGTTGGATCCGAAATCTAAGGCGCTGCCGTTGAGGTTCAGCTTGTCATTATCGAAGCTTCCACCGGGCGAATATACCTGTCAGGTGACGGTACTGGATCCCATGGGACAGAAAGCCGCATTCTGGCAAGCTCCGGTGATGCTGATCCCTTAGAGACACAATAGTCCCCTCCTCACGAGGCCTCACAAGGAGGGGACTACGATCGCCCAAAAAATGTCTCGAAAAAAACAAGCATGCGCACGCCTAGGTGCCTTTTCTGTCCTGGGGGCTGCCCCTCTCGAGCGCTTCTATTCGCTTCAACAATTCAGGCAATCGCTTGAATACAGCGGAACTCTTGAGCCAAACCTTGTTATCGATAGCCGGATAACCCGAGACCACCTTTCCGGCTTCGATAGAGTTTGGAATTCCGGTCTGTGCCGTGGCTACGACGCCGTCTCCAATGTCGAGGTGGCCCGCGACTCCCACTTGACCGGTAAGAATGACGTTGCGTCCGATCTTGGAGCTTCCAGCCAAACCGACCTGCGCGCAAAGCAAAGTGTTCTCGCCGACATCGGAAGCATGCCCCACCTGCACGAGGTTGTCGATCTTTGCACCGCGACGGATACGGGTCTCACCGATTGTTCCGCGGTCAATGGTGGCGTTGGCGCCCACTTCAACATCGTCTTCGAGAACAACGATTCCAGATTGGACGATTTTGTAGTAACTGCCATCATCTTTCTTCGCATACCCGAAGCCGTCGGTTCCGATCTTAGCGCCATCTTGGAGGATGACGCCGTTTCCGATCCGGCAAAACTCTCGCACCGAGACGTGCGCATAGGCTTTGAAGTTGTCGCCGATGCAGGCGCCCCGATAAATGTGCACGAACGGATAGAGCGTGCAGTTCTTTCCAATCTGGACCTCGTCCTCAATCACGACGTATGGCGCAATGGAGGCGCCTTCACCGATTCTCGCCGAGGCGGCGATGCGAGCCGTAGCATCGACTCCGTGCGCCATCTTCGGTAGTTCGTAGAACAGCTCGACGGCGCGCGCAAATATCAGGTAAGGATTTTGGCTGCGCAGAGTGGCGTTTTCGATTTCCGGGAAATCTGACGAAACGATGATCGCGCTCGCTTTCGTCGTACGCACCTTGGCGGCGTACTTCGGATTGGAAACGAACGTCAGATCGCCGATATCGGCTTCATCGATTCCTAGTACGCCTTTAATTTCGACGTCGCCATTGCCTTTGAAAACGCAATCCAGCCGCGCCGCAATATCCTTTAATTTCACACGTGCCACCTTTCGCCGCGCCGGGCGCAAGCGCGCCAGCGCGCTACATCAACGGTGCTAGTATACCGGCTTACAAATGCGGGAACATCGACAGCTCCTCAAGTCTGCTTCACTCATCAGCGCATTGACCCTTGTCAGTCGCGTTCTTGGTTACATCCGCGACTCGCGCATTGCTTTTTTATTGGGCGCGAGCACGGCAGCAGACGCTTATACCACCGCTTATCGAATACCCAATCTTCTACGGCGGCTTGTCGGGGAAGGCGCCGTCAGTGCTGCATTCATTCCGGTGTTTTCGCGATACGTAGCCGAAAAGAAGAAAGAAGACGCTTGGGAATTCGCGAACACGTTGCTGACGGTAATTACTTTTGTCTTAACAGCCGTTACGCTTACTGGAATCCTCCTTTCGCCGCTGCTCGTTAGACTGTTTGCATCTGGATTTGGCGACACGCCTGGAAAGCTCGAGCTGACGGCTACGCTGAATCGCATCATGTTTCCATACATGTTTCTTATCGGCCTGTCGGCGCTCGCCATGGGCATCCTCAATAGTTTTCATCGATTCGGGGCGCCGGCATTCGCCCCGATCGTCCTCAACCTTACGATGATCGTGTTCTCGTTCCTGGGTAGCTTATTTGGTGATGTGACAAAAACGCTTGCGGTCGGGGTGGTCGCCGGAGGCGTGTTTCAGCTTGCCATCCAAATTCCAGCACTTCTTGAAATCGGTTGGAAAATTCGGCTGAAGTTGGATTTCCGCCATCCTGGAGTACGACGCGTTGCCAAGCTGATGGTTCCGGTTGTCTTTGGCGTCGGCATCGTTCAGATCAACGTGCTTGTCGATACACAATTTGCGTCGTACCTGGAAGAGGGAAGCGTAACGGCCATTTATTATGCCGATCGCGTCATGGAGCTCGTTCTTGGCGGTTATGCTGTTGCCGTGTCGACCGTGATCCTTCCGTTGCTGTCGCGCCAAGCCGCATTGAGAGAAATGGATGAGCTGAAAACGACTCTGAATTTCGCGACCCGCCTGATCCTTTTTATTACGTTTCCTGCGACAGTGGGTCTCATTCTGCTTCGCAGCCAGATCATTGAAGTACTGTTTCAGCACGGCGATTTTGATGCAGCCTCGACGGCGCTTACAGCATGGGCGCTGCCGTTCTTTGCACTCGGTCTGTCGGCGTTCTCGATGGTCAAGATCATTGTGCCGGCTTTTTATGCCCTGCAAGACACCCGCACGCCCGTGAAGATCGCCTTCGTTGCGATGCTTTTGAACGTCGGCTTCAATTTCCTGCTCATTCGACCGCTTCACAATGGCGGGCCTGCGCTGGCGACCTCATTGTCCGCATTTTTTAATTCGATTTCGCTGCTTGTTATTTTTCTGAAGCGGTATGGATCCATTGGCGGTCGGAGTATCGTGCAGTCGACTGGGAAATTTATCGTAGGATCGATTGCGCTGGGGGTAGTTGTCTACATCATGATTCACTGGCCGGGTTTCTATACTGGCCGCTTGAGTCAGAAGGTCATCGCTTTAGGTGTCACGATCGCGGCTGCGACTGCAACGTATTTCGCGACCGCAAGACTATTGAATTTTCGCGAACTCGGCGAGTTGCGCGTTGTAAGGAGCACGAAATCGGACAGTAGTGATGGATTGTAAAGAAACGGTCGAGGCGAAAAAATTCCCCTCCTCGTGAGGAGGGACTACGCCTACCGAAAACGTGCGTCTTTTTTTACAGAAAACATGACTAACCAAGAGTGGGTCAATCGGTTCCTTCAATACCTTCGGATCGAAAAAGGTGTCGCCGAGAACACGGTAGAAGCCTACAAGCACGACCTGGCGATGTACTGCGCGCATCTCGGCCGGATTGAGTTCCTCAAAGTGCAGTCGACAGACGTTTCCAAATTCCTCAAGTTCCTCTATGCCCGGAAGCTGAAGCCGAGATCAGCGACCCGAGCCTTCGCAGCTGTCCGAGGGCTTCACAAGTTCCTGATACTGGAGCGAGCTGCAACGGAAAATCCGACCGCCCATATCGAGCAACCACGATGGTGGAAGCCGCTGCCGAACGTTCTCGTTCTCGAGGAGGTCGACAGACTGCTGGCGGCGCCGGACACTTCTACGACAAAGGGGCTGAGGGATCGCGCGATGCTTGAGGTCCTCTATGCAACCGGGCTGCGGGTATCGGAGTTGACCGGTCTACAGTTGGACGGAGTAAACATCGAGGCGGGTTTCGTCCGATGTATTGGGAAGGGAAGCAAAGAACGGATCGTTCCATTAGGGGTGTCGGCAGCATCCGCGATAACGGCATACCTTCAGGTCCGGCGCGTCAGCAAACCGACTAATTACCTGTTCCTGAACAATCGTGGAGAAAAGCTATCACGGATGGGTTTTTGGAAGACCCTGAAGGCTTATGGCATACAGGCCGGTATCAAGAAAAGGTTAACTCCTCATGTGATACGTCATTCATTTGCAACGCATCTGCTGGAGCACGGTGCAGACCTTCGGGCGGTCCAAACTATGCTTGGCCATTCGAACATTTCGACTACTGAAATCTATACGCACGTGATGCGAGAGCGCCTCAAGGAAATCTACAAAAGTTATCATCCCCGCGCATAAGTTGCGGTATCATCTCGCACTGCGTTGCGGCGCAGGTACCAGAACATTGAGGAGGAAGGGCAGTGATCAAAGGCCGGCATTTATTTACATCTGAATCGGTTACCGAAGGCCATCCCGATAAAGTTGCCGATCAGATTTCCGATTCGATTCTTGATTATGTCATGTCGCAGGACCCGATGGGTCGTGTCGCTTGTGAAACCCTGGTAACGACGGGCTTGGCGCTGGTCGCGGGCGAAATCACAACAAGATGCGTGATCGATTACGCCTCCATTGTTCGAAAAACTGTTGAGAGCATTGGCTACACGGACGCGAACTACGGGTTTGATTACAAAACCTGCGCGGTGATGTCATCAGTCGACACGCAGTCTCCCGATATCGCGATGGGCGTTGATACCGGCGGTGCCGGCGACCAAGGCTTGATGTTCGGATATGCAACCAACGAAAGCCCCGAGCTGATGCCTTTGCCGATCCTTCTGGCCCATAAGCTTACCAAGAGGCTGGCCGATGCCCGCCGGGCCGGCGTTCCCAACTTTCTCAGGCCGGACGGCAAGTCGCAGGTCAGCGTGGAATATGACGGAGACAAGCCCATTCGCATTGACACGGTTGTGATTTCAACCCAGCACTCGCCGGATGCCTCCAACGCGCAGATTCGCGAAGAGATCATTGAGCACATCATCAAGCCGACATTGCCTCAGGCTTTGCTCGACCCCAAAACGAAATATCACATCAATCCAACCGGCCGTTTTGTCGTCGGTGGACCTCAAGGCGATTGCGGTTTAACCGGCAGAAAGATCATCGTCGATAGCTACGGTGGCATGGGCCGTCATGGCGGTGGTGCGTTCTCAGGAAAAGATCCGACGAAGGTGGACCGCTCAGCCTGCTACATGGCGCGATATATCGCGAAGAACGTTGTGGCGGCAGGTTTGGCGGACCGAGTCGAAATCCAGCTTGCTTATGCAATCGGAGTAGCGGACCCAGTTTCGGTCAGCGTCGACACGTTTGGTACTGGAAAGATCGACCAGGACAAGATCTCGGAGCTGGTTCGCGAGAATTTCCAGCTTACTCCTCGCGGTATCATCGAATCGCTGGATCTTCGCAAGCCGATCTATCGCAAGACGGCCAGCTATGGCCACTTTGGCCGTAACGAACCCGAGTTCAGTTGGGAGAGAACGGACAAAGCAGCTAAGCTGAAGGAACAGGCAGGATTGTAGAAATTAACCACAGAGACACGGAGACACAGAAAAGGCCGCCAGATGAACTTTGATGGCGGCTTTTCTGTGTCTCCGTGTCTCTGTGGTTAATTCCCGTAGTACGTCAGAAAGGCTTGAGCCAGCGAAGCGCTCAGGGATGCTTTCCTAGTGGGCGCCAACGTTGAATAACAAGCTTCCTGATACAACGCGTATACAAAGCGGTACCTCACCGTAAATTTTCCATCCGGCAATTCTTCTTCACGAATGCGGCGGATCAAGCCGTGAATCTCATCCAAATCATGGAGCGCTTCTTCCACGTCTTGAGATTCCAGCTGCATCGTGGCTGCCAGGACGGCGGAATCAAACTCGCGGCCTTGTACGCTCGCCGTTGCGAGCAGTTGACGGTGCGTATCATCGAGCCGATCCAGCTTCGCCTGGATCAGGTGCCGAATGGAATCGCTCAGCTGATTCTCCCCACGCAGCAGTTCTCGGAGAAATAACGGATGGCCCTCGGATTTTGCGTGCAACTCCTCCGCGTAGTCTGGGCAGAAGTTGTCGTTCGCATTGAGCGCAAGATATTGTTCGACCTGCCTCCGACTCAACGGAGCCAGCTGGATTTCAGTGCAGGCTCGCCGTCCAAGGAGATCTGAGCGAAGGCGCAAGAATGGATGACTCTTCACCTTCATTTCGGCCGGCCGATAGCATACGACAACGAGCACGCGAAGGGCTTCCAGCTGTGTTGCGAGCGAGGCCAGAAGGTCTATCGAACCCAAATCCGCCCAATGTAAATCGTCGATCACAACGATCAGGGGGTGAACGGGGGAAATCTGTCTGCAGAAGTCCAGTAACTCTCGCTTCATCTTCCGCGGGACGGCCGAACCTGTATGCGAGATTTCGCGATACCAGCTTGGTGCTGCTTTAGCCATGACCGTGCCGATGGCTGGCTCGCCCGCGAGTGACCTTAAGCTCTCGATCCACGGCATGAAGGGTTCGCTTTCCGCAAATGATTCGGAACAACGGCCGCGCGCAAGATGGAACGTCTGCCCATCGCGGATCAAGTCGTCAAGGAAAGTGTCAACAAGAGCCGTCTTTCCGAGTCCAAAATCGCCGCTGACGCAGACGATACCTCCATGCCCTAGCTGGGCTTGGTCAAACGCGTGGCTCAGCGTGTCTCGTTCCAGTTCACGACCTACGACGCGATGCGAACTGCGATTGGATACGCATCGGACAACCCCTGTGGGAGGCTGGTAATCCATCGTCCGTACTGGAGCGATGAATCGGTAACCGGTCTTGGGGATGGTCTCGATGTACCT
Organism: Terriglobia bacterium; assembly: GCA_035315305.1. Lineage (GTDB taxonomy): Bacteria > Acidobacteriota > Terriglobia > 20CM-2-55-15 > 20CM-2-55-15 > 20CM-2-55-15. Next base: position 6,438 of record DATFXZ010000436.1, read on the forward strand.
GTGATCGCAGGGCTTTTCGTTGAGTACCTTGCGCAGCGTGGACACGTTTCGGTTCAGATTTCCTTCTTCGACGAAGCTGTCCGGCCAAACATACTTGATCAAGTCTTCTTTCGTCACGGACTCACCTGCTCGCGCGAGAAGAAAAGTCAGAATCCGAAAGACTGTCGGCGAAATCGGCTTTGCAGAACCGGCGCCCATCAAAACAAACTGTCCCGTATCGACTCGAAAGTCATCAAACTCGTATATTCGTCTTGTTGTCAACATGCCGGGCTGCAAGGCATTTTGAATGCCGAACAGTCGGAGATACGGAATCACATTGCGAGGCCGAGGTTTAGACTAGACTACAGCGTCGACGCGCCGCCTTATCGAACAGGAAAAGCCTATCTTTCCGGATAGTGTGACAACTAAAAGATAGTCAGTTTAAGTCTTCACCCGCAGCATCAACCAAACACCACCGAAACCGAAGATGAGGTTGGGGAACCATGCGGCGACAAACGGCGAAAGACGGTTAATCCCACCCAGTTTGTCGAAGAGTTCAAACGTTGACCAGTAGAAGATACCGACCGCCAGGCAAAGCCCGATTCCGTAGAAGGCGCCCCTTCTCCCTGTTGTGAACGAGAAGGGAATCCCGATGATCACCATAATGAACGAGACTAGCGGGAAGGAAAGCTTTCGATACAGATCCACCATTAGTGCGCTCACGTCGAATCCGCTTTGTTTAAGGTTCATCACGTATCGTTTCAGCTCCGGATACGTCATTTGAGCGGCAGTTCGGACTTCCTTTTTGAAATAGTCCGGGTGATCGAGTTCATGGACGTCGAGTGTATTGAAGGGGCGATAGTCTGTGACGCCGCTGTCGCTGATGTGCCGTCTCCAGCCATCTTCGAGTCTCCACCTGGAACCTAGCCAGGTCGCACGTGTGGCAAAGGTCCAATCGCTCAATTCAAGACTGTGCGGCTTGAAGGTGAAAATCGAAATACCGCCAAAAATGTCTTGATCGGGATCGAAGTAATTGTAGTGGTAGATCCGTTCGTCGGAACCAGCCATCCATTTTCGCTGGGGGTCACGATATGTTTGCGGCGCCCGGCCCTTGATGATGTCATGGTATTCGTCCTGGCGCTGGTTCGCGTACGGAAGCATGAAGTCCTGAAGAAAGTAGATACCCGCGGACAGCAAGAGTCCCATGATCAACAGCGGCATTGCCATTCGGTACAAACTGACAGCGCCTGCCTTGACCGCAAGGATCTCGTTAGTTTTGGTCAGAGTTCCCAGATCGATCAAAATGGCGAGTAGAACTGTAAGCGGGATCACGTAATACAGGATCTGCGGCAGCAGATAAACGAAGTACGTGACGACAATGCTGCTGTCGATCCTGTTCTTCACAATATCGGGCAAAAGCTCAAACAACGTGACCAGGATGAAAAGCGCTACAAACACGATGAGCACAAGGACAAAGAAGAACCAAAACCCGCGAAGAACGTAGACGTCCAGGAGTCGGAAAAATTTTGGATGGTGCGTAAGAGAGTAGGTCCACTGCCGGAAGCGCTTGCGGCTTGTTCGGACCTCCGCGCGTTTGTCTGAAAACCAGTGCATGATGCTGGCGAGCCGATTCAGAAACGGGTTATCGCGTTCGTGATTTGAGTGAGCAATGAGCGCGATTCCCAAAATCGCGAATGTCAGGTTTGGAAGCCAGGCCCCAAGGAGGGGCGAAAATTGTGCATTGCCCGCGATGCGCGTTCCGCCAACAAAAGCCAGGTAGTACACGAGCATGAGAATCAGACTCAGGATCAAACCCATCGATCTGCTTCCCCGTGTCGTTGACACCCCAAGCGCCAAACCGGTTAGAGTGAACACCAGGCATGCAAACGGCAGGGCAAAACGCCGATGGAACTCCACGTGTTCCTCATAGGTCGCGGTGCCTTCTCTAATCGCATTCCATAAGATCCCGGTCGGTATTTCCGAAATGACAATTCGATCCTGTTTAGGCGCCGCTTCGGGCATCGGGACTGAGATCGTGGTGGCATCGAAGGTATTGTGGTCATACCGCTTTGGTGAATGCGGCGATATCTCGTGCGTACTTCCTTCCGCCAACGTCAGCGCAAATGTCCGCCGCTCGTCATCCTTGGTCACTGTTCCAGAACGGGCGAAGTAAACTCGGAGTTGATCGGGCCGGCTCATATCCGCCAGGAGAATTCCACGCCAGTTCAATCCCTCCCGGGCGACGTCCTGAACGTACAACACGAAACTTGACAAGCTTTCGTTGAACACTCGCGACTTCACTTCGAGCGAGACTTGCTTCGCCAGGAATTCATGACGAACGTCGCGTAAACTGGAAGCCATGTGCGGCGCAATATAGACGGTCATGAGGATGTTGGAGACAAACGCAAACGATCCCAAGACCATGACCGGGACGAGGAGTCGCACCATTGAGACGCCCGTTGCGCGGAAAGCGATCGCCTCACTGTCCGACGACATTCTTCCGAATCCCGTCAGAATGCCGACCAAGACAGCCATGGGAATAGTGAAAGTTAAAACGTTTGGTATGTACGCCGCGGAAATTGCCCAAACGTCCCGCACCGTTGCGGATTGGCGGACAATCAGCTCGAGAAGCCACCCGAGTTCCCGCGAGAAGGCAAGGAATGCGACAAAGGTCAATGCCACTAAGGCAATGATGGATGGGAAGAGAATCTCCCTGAAAATGTAGCGGTCGAGAATTCTCATAAACGCCGAACGTACATTCTGCCACTACTAGGTCCGTTCTCGATCCATTTCTCTAGAATACGCTTCGTCCGAATCTCGTGAAAATGCCTACCAACACGGCCACCGGAATGGTACAACTTAACATTTTGGGCGGGGGGAGGAGCCTGCGTCTGTAGTTCAAACGGCTATGTCCATTCTAGTTTCATTTCTGTGGCATATGCACCAGCCCTTCTACAAGGACCTGGTACGGCAGTCTTACGTGATGCCTTGGGCTTACCTGCATGCGACGAAGGACTATCTGGGGATGCCGTCTTTGGCCGGCGAATTCCCGGACCTTCATCAAACGTTCAATTTGGTTCCATCTCTGTTGCTGCAGCTCGAAGAATACGCGTCCGGAAAAGCACAGGACGCCGTGCTCGATCTGGCGTTCAAATCAGTGGACGAACTGAGCGAAGAAGAGCGCAGTGCGATTATCGAACGATTCTTTCCGGTTCCGGTCCGCACGATGTTGCAGCCGTTTCCACGATATTTCGAATTGTACGAAAGGCGCAGTGACCCCACGCGCCACCACACGTTTTCCGATCAAGAGATTCGTGACATTCAGGTTTGGTGGACACTCGCCTGGATGGACCACGACCGCAGGCCGAACACATTGGTTGCAAAAGGGAGAGACTTTTCTGAAAAAGATAAAGCGGCGTTACGGACAGTGGTGCAGAAGACAATTCGCGAGATCATTCCGACGTATCGGAAGGTGCAGGACCAAGGCATCATCGAAATTTCGACGACACCGTTCTATCATCCCATCCTGCCTCTTCTCATCGACAGCCATGCCGACGGAAGGACTCCTGTCGACGTTCACTTTCCCTACGACGCTCGCGAACAGCTTGCCCGCGCACAAACGTTTATGGAGAAACGGTTCGGCAAAGTTCCGCAAGGTCTCTGGCCTTCTGAAGGTGCGGTGTCCAATGATGTAGCGTTACTAGCCGCTTCAGTGGGGTTCCGATGGATGGCCACCGATGAAGGCATTCTCGCGAAATCCGGAGTCGACCTGAGTTGGGACAACCGCCGCCGAATTTATCACCCATATAAACGTGGTGACATCACTGTATTTTTCCGGGATCGTGCACTGTCGGATCTCATCGGCTTTCAATACATGCACGCTCCGGCGGCGGAGAGCGCCAATGATCTGCTGGTCCGGCTCAAAGCGACGCCCGATGGTTCCCATGTGCTGATTGCTTTAGACGGCGAAAATCCGTGGGACTACTATCCGAACAGCGGTCGCGATTTTCTGAGGCGTTTGTTTGAGGGCATCGGGAAAGATCCGGCATTAGAGGCTGTCACTCTGTCAGAAGCGATGACGCGCGTGGCCCCGGAGCCGCTGAATTGGCTTGCTCCCGGATCATGGGCGAATGCGAATTTCAGCATTTGGATCGGTCATCCGGAAGATCATCAGGCGTGGAGATGGATTGTACGCGCGCGCGAAGCTCTGATGGCGCGAAAAGGTGTGGTACCGCAGCGTGACTGGGACCTTGCCTATGAAGAGCTCTTGATTGCTGAGGGCAGCGATTGGATGTGGTGGTTCGGAAATGATTTTTCAAGCGAAAGTGATGCCACGTTCGATTCACTATTCAGGCAGCACATCGGGAATATTTTTCAGTTGATCGGATTGCCGGAGCCTGAAGGCCTGGACGGTCCCATTAAGAAGAGTCTGGAAGGCCGTAAGTTGGTAATGGCCCCTCCGCCTGCTGACGTCACAACAAGTCCTCAATAATCTGAAACAGATCCTGCCTTGGCAGCGCCGCGGTTGCAGTGTGACCAATCCCTTGCTCCTGCCAGTAGACCGTGATCTGACCGTCGCTCTCGAAAAGCAGAGCGCGTGCACCGCGAATTTCCAGCGTTTCCGGCTTCGCACCGCCGAACCGCATCTCGCTCGGCTTTTTCTTCCTTTCGAGTGCCGCTTCATTCAGCACAATACGCGCGAAATCCGGCGGCAGCGCGACCTTTGGAAATCTGAAGGAGTACAGTACGAGATCGCCCTTGCCGTTCAGTGCGAATTTCTGCCGAACGACGGGATAGAAAGTCACGTCCGTCCGGCCGCCGAGAATCGGCATGTTCTTTACGAAACGGCCATCGGCGATCTCAATCGATTCCCGCTTACCTTCGTCTTGTGAAATTCCAAGGAGGTCAATTCCGCTTTGCTCTTTGATTTGGCCGGGAGTGATCGGCTTGAAATCTTTGGTCTCCACGAAAGTGATGATCGGATTCGGATGCTTCGATGCATCGAATGGAGCGCCGGGCGGGGGCGTTTGTGCAAACGTCAGCACTGGGCTGCCGAGTGCGGCTGCCAAGAGAAGAAAGCTTAGAGGGCGACACATAGCCACCATTATAATCGACAGCGTGGAAGCAACAGTTCGCGCGATTTTGATCAAAGCCAAGAAAGGCGAACAATCCCTTTCCCTTGACGCCGTTCAGGCCGTTGCAGGCGGATTCGATGGTGATCACCATACCGGCTCTTCGAAGCGAAGACAGATCCTGTTGGTATCCGGAAGTGCGCTGGATGAACTGAATCTCGCGCCTGGCGACATTTATGAAAATGTTGTCGTGGATGGCATGGATGTCATGGGCTTGCAAGAAGGGCAGGAACTACGGTTGGGCGAGGTGTTGGTTGCCGTAACGATGCCTTGTGAACCCTGTGTTCGGATGGAACGCGTCCGACATGGTTTGCAGAACGCATTGCAGGATCGGCGAGGTATGTTCGTTCGGGTTGTCCTGCCGGGTAAAGTACGGGTGGGGGATCGAGTAGAACTCCAAATGTAGATGTCTATTCCCGTCAAAACCGCTCTCACAATTGCCGGTTCCGATCCGAGCGGCGGGGCTGGTATTCAGGCGGATCTCAAGACTTTCTCGCGATTGCGTGTCTACGGAATGGCGGTTGTGGCGGCCATGACGGCTCAGAACAGTCTAGGTGTTTCCTCTGTGGCGGAGGTCGCGCCTGATTTCGTCGGCCAGCAACTCGATGCACTGTTCACTGACATTCGTCCGGACGCGGTTAAAACCGGCATGCTTCTGACCGCAGGTGTCATTCATGTCGTCGCCGAGAAAGTGGCGCAGTACGGGATCAGAAACCTCGTCGTTGATCCGGTCATGATGTCTACATCGGGGGCCACATTAATGAACCCGGACGCAATCACCATTTTTCGTCGGAAGTTATTGCCACTCGCCTTGCTGATAACTCCAAATGCCGATGAGGCGGGCGTATTGACCGGCAAGACGATTAACACGGTCGCCGAGATGAAACAAGCGGCTATCGAGATTCATCGGATGGGCGCCGCGCACGTATTAATGAAGGGCGGACACGTTAAGGTCGACAACGCGACGGATGTCTTGTTCGATGGTAAAGAGTTTTCGGAGTTCCAGTCGTCTCGTATCGCGACACGAAACACGCACGGGACGGGTTGTGTGCTTTCGGCTTCCATCACGGCATATCTCGCACTGGGCGAATCAGTGAAGGAATCCGTCTCATTGGGGAAAGAGTTCGTGACGGCGGCTATAAGAAACGCGCTACAGATAGGGCACGGTGTCGGGCCTTGCGATCCATTATCGCTGGGAGGTTGAGATGGCTCTCCGTATCAATGGCAAGGACATGAAAGATGCTGTATTGAAATCGGATCAATTCGAAATGCGAATTCTCGAATTGATTCCCGATCACATGAAAATCGTCGTCAAGGAGAGCTCAGGCCACGCCTTCAATTTTGTTCCACGATTTTTGGAAATGGTTTATCCGGAAAAATCGATTGCAGCAAAGGACACCGGAATCGTTGCGCTCGGTGTGGGAAAAAGCGTCGAACAGGTTATTGAATTCCAGGAAAGACTCCGAATCGAGACCTTCTTAATGATGGACCTTCGCTACGCGCGGAAGAAACTGGCGACAATCGTGGTGGAGTGAAGGCAGCCGCGGTGAAGCTGTGCTCTAGAGCTTGGATATTGCGCACGCCGGAGGCGTGCTGGGATATTAGC
>DATFXZ010000437.1:0-4824 GCA_035315305.1 Terriglobia bacterium
TGCGGCTCGCAGTGGCCGGAATTGCCATCGGCGCTGCCGGCGGATTCGTCGCCACCCGCGCTTTGCGCAAGCTGCTCTATGGCGTAGGTGCCAGCGATCCCTTGACGTTCGCGATCGTCGCCGTGGTGCTCGCAGCCGTCACGGTCTTAGCCAGCTACATCCCCGCCCGTCGCGCTACACGCATCGACCCGATGGTGGCCCTAAGGTATGAATAGAGGAATGTGTGAAGTTTTCTTTCATCGCTATCGGACGCCCGCAATGGGCATATATTCGAACGCGGGATCCGTTGTTAGGTGTGAAGACGGCCCTACCTGTAGCGGCTCGAGGCCATCCGCAGGCTTCTCATAGAGAAAGGTATTATCACGACCGATGAACTGAACCAGACGTTCAAGCGCCTCGAAGCCGAGAAGGGCTTCTGTGGCGGTCTCGAATAAATTTCTTTAAGCGAAGCCGCTTTTTGTCTAAATACAAAAAGAAATCTGATGCAACTCCCGCTGACCTCTGGAACGAGATCCAACTTTTAATGCCGTTCGAGCGTACGATGGACCGATGTCACTCCCGATCTACGTCGAAGCATACTCCGGTTGCAAAGCTAACGAACGGCCGCGTCAATTCACGCTCGACGAAGAGATCTACGAGATCGATGCTGTGCTCGATCAGTGGTATGAGCCGGCAGCGACCTACTTCAAGGTGCAGAGCACCGAAGGGAAGACTTATCTGCTTCGATACGACGAAGAGGCAGACGAATGGACATTACCCGAAACCCGGTCGGTCTAACGAGCGGTGCAAGCGTATTAAGGGTTTTGCCCGGGTTGTCCGATTGATAGAGTAAAGGTAGTATTGGCCTCCCTTTTTCTACCCGGATTGTTCGCCCGTCATGCGGCCCCGCGAAGCCTGCCGCCACCGCCCGTGCGTCCGATGATTACGCGATAAATCGCCAGTAAGAGGATCGCCCCGAACACCGACGCGATGAAACCAGCACGCTGTCCTGCGGCGTACCAGCCCAATGCTCGGCCGATCAGGCCAGCGATGAACGAGCCCGCAATGCCAAGCAACATAGTCACAATGATTCCGCCTGGATCTTTACCCGGCATGATCAACTTGGCCAGTACGCCCACTACTAAGCCAACGATGAGCATCCAAAGAAAATGCATTGTTTTAACTCCTTTACCAAATTATAGAATTTATAAAACACGGATGTGATGAACGGTTATGCCCCTCCTTAACAGCATTTTGTCCCACTCCATAACGCGTCAGGCCTGCCGGCCTTGCTTCATAGAAGGAACAGCCTCAATTGAGTTCCTTAGAAAAAGGAAATCCGAGGCAAATTCCGAAAGCTCTACTCAGAACTATTTGTGTTTGACCGTGGCCCTAGAAGGCCAGCGCGCTAGGAATCAGCGATTTGCGGGAGGTGCAAAGCGGTTGTGTAGCACGCCTGGACTTCCCTGTGTCCAACACACCTACGATTTCAGTGGTGCCGCCGAAAAACTCGACGTGAAGACGCTTTCCAATCGGATCCTCGCCGGGAAAGACCGTCCGTACAAGTTTGAATCGTGCACAACTTGGAGTTGAAGCCGTCAACTTGGCGAGGAATTGGACGGCTTCGAAGCCCTCGCCCAAACAAAGGCTGATCTGATCGCGAATCCATCAATGGTGGTGGTCCGTTCCATGAAGACTTCGCATGGCCTGCATCGTGCAGTACATATCGTCCCTCGCACAACCCTCAACTTCAACTTGGATGGTCGTATGATTGATACCAAAGTGGTGACGCAATTCTTCATTCACGGCACGAAGCACCTGTTCACCACTCCTGATGCTCTGTTCAGCGACCATAATGTGGCAACTGCAGCAGATGACACCGGAACCCACAGTCCAGACATGGAGGTCATGAACAGCTAGCACGCCGTGAACTTTGCCGATGGCTTGCTCCACTTTTGTCATCGTGAGGCCTGGCGGTATACCTTCGAGCAGCACATTGATGCTCTCCTTGAGGATTCCCCAGGAACTCCAGAGTATTAGCAAGCCAATGAACATGGATACGACGGTATCCGCAATGTATGACCCGGTCGTCGCGATCACAATGCCGGCAACGACGACTCCTGCCGCCGAGATCGCATCGCCAACCATATGCAGGTATGCGCTACGGACATTGAGGTCGTGTTGTGCCTCGCCTTTCAGCCAGAGACTGATAACTGTGTTCAGCGCGATCGCTATGAGGGCCACAACGATCATGGGAGCGCTCTCGATTGGTTTGGGTACGCGCAACCGGCCGATGGCTTCCCAGAAAATCAATATCGCAATGACTACAAGAGACAAGGAGTTAGCGAGAGCTGCAAGTATGCCAACACGGTGATAACCGAATGTCCTCTCGGATGTGGAGGGCCGCAGCGCGCTTCGGAATCCGTACCATGACAGCATGAGCGCGAGTGCATCCGCGAAATTGTGCCCGGCATCCGACATGAGCGCGAGCGAATGCGAGACGAATCCGGTGATCCCTTCTCCAAGAACGAATGCGAAGGTGACAATTATGGACAGCGCCAAGCGCTGTCCCGTCCATGATGCGTTGTGATCATGTCCCACGTTTTCGCTCAAGCCTCGTTACGGAATTCGGGCGCGTTTTATTCCAAGCTCGCCTTCACCGCAACCGAAGGTAGCAATCTTGCGGAATTGAGAATGAAGGCCAATTCGGACGTCACATGAATGAATGCGGCCAGCAAGGGATTCAAAAATCCGAATGCTGCAAGGCCGACACCGACTCCATCAACGAGAAGAGTGCCGGTAAAGTTGGCCATGATGATCCGGCGGCAACGGCGCGCAATCTTGAGCGTTTCAACAAACTTCACGAGATCATTTCCAAGGAGCATAATTTGCGCACTCTCTCTCGCTACATCTGTGCCCGATCCCATGGCGACGCCGACAGTCGCTTGCATCAGGGCGGGCGCATCGTTCACACCATCGCCAACCATGACGACATTGCGGCCTTCGTGGATCAAGGCTTTGATTCGCTCGACCTTGTCTTGCGGCAGGAGGTCTGCTTCGACTTCCTCGATACCCAACTGTGTTCCAACGGATCTGGCGACGGATGCTGCATCTCCCGTTAGCAACATCACTCGAAGCCCCAGTTGTTTGAGTTCGGCGACAGCAGCCGATGCCTCCGGTCTCAGCTTGTCGGCGATTTCGATAGCGCCAAGAAGGCGTCCTCCTTGCGCAACAAGAATCTCGGATGAATGATCCGCATTGCCACCAAAACCGTTCACTTCGATGGATCTCCCGGACAGTAGGCTTTTGTTTCCGACAACGATTTCCTCTCCATCTATCGAACACACCAGGCCGCTGCCCGGAAAATATCCAAAGTTTGAAGGCTCAACGACGGGCAACGATGTCGCGGCTGCACTTTTCAGAATGGCTTTTGCGAGCGGATGCTCCGATAGTCTCTCCGCAATGGCGGCGGCCTTCAGTACGCTCTCAGTCGTTGCTCCAGCCGCTACGCGAATACCGGTTACCTCTGGATTGCCGTACGTTAACGTTCCCGTCTTATCCAAAACAACCGTATCGATGCCGCTAAGCACCTCCAAATAAAGCCCACCTTTAACGATCGCTCCTGCCCGTGCAGCTCGGCCGATTCCACCGAGGATCGCCAATGGAGTGCCCGCCGCGATACCGCAAGCACCTGCGACGATAATGACGGATATCGTTGAGCGCAGATCGCGAGTAATCAGAAACGTCAGTGCGGCGCATCCCAGTGCGAAGTAAACAAGGTAGCCAGCGAGCCTGTCCGCGGTCCGTTGAATCGGTGCCCGCGACTTCTCAGCCTCTTCCACAGTGTTGATGATCTTGCCGAAAGCCGTATCCCTTCCAATGCCTGCAGTACGAACCTCAAGAAGTCCGGACTGGTTAATTGTTCCGGCATACACATGCGTGCCGGCAATCTTCTCGACGGGCATCGATTCGCCCGTGATCGTAGATTGATCCACAAACGAATTTCCGGAGACGACTTCACCGTCTATAGGAATGCGAGAGCCGGGTTTCACCACGACCACATCGCCGCACTGGATCTCGGAGGCGTTGATTTCGTGAGAATTGCCCTGGCGTCGAACGATAGCGTTCCGGGGAAGAAAATCCAGCAGATCTTTAATCGCACGGCGGCCCCGGCCCACCGTCATGCCTTCCAGAACTTCGGCGATCAGAACGAAAAGGATGATGACAAGGCCGGTAAAGAATTGGCCGATCGCGAGAGCCGCTCCGATCGCGATCGTCATCGAAAGCTCCATGGTCATGCGGCGTTCTAAGACCGCCTCGAACGCTTCTTCCAGAATCGGAAACATTCCGATCAGGGCGGCCACCAATCCGATAACGCTGAATTTCTGAAACGGTTCCCAGACGCGGAACCAGACAGCCCCGCAAGCCATCGCGACGAAGACAATGCGCGCGATTTCCACCCATTCCAGGCGATACTCCTCCGTATGGCTGTCATGATCCTCGCGCGACTCCGTTAGAGGCGAGTTCAGTGCGAGGGGCTTTTCTGTGGACACCAGTGTCCTTTGATCCGGCACGGCGATCTCCTTCTTACTTCAAATAAGTCTTCACAACATCCATCAATTGCTGAGCTGCGATAGCCTGTGGAGACGTCGGCTTCATGTCCGGGTTCACGACGTGATAGCGGATGTGACCTTCGATGACTTCCGCCATTAATCCGTTAATCGCTCCGCGACATGCGGCGATGGTGAGGAGTAAATCCGTGCAGTCTTGTTCCTCCTCGAGCGCTCGTTCAATCGCATCCACTTGACCGCGAATCCGGCGAACACGATTCAACAGCTTCGCTTT
>DATFXZ010000438.1:0-11180 GCA_035315305.1 Terriglobia bacterium
AGTGTCGATTCATGGGACCCGGCCCAGCCGCTCTTGTATGTTCTGCGCAACGGGCTGGGCCTGCACGCGGTTAAATTCGGATGTGGACTCGGGCAGTGCGGAGCGTGCACCGTACTGATCGATGGCAAAGCCGCTCGATCATGTTCCACGCCTGTCGCTCAAGTCGGTGGACGCGCGGTCACCACGCTTGAGGGACTCGGAACACCTGAAAAACCTGACAAGCTTCAGGCGGCATTTATTGCTGAACAAGCGGCTCAGTGCGGCTACTGTACGAACGGTATGATCATGAGCGCAAAATCGCTCCTCAATCAGACGCCAAATCCCACCTCGGAGCAGGTTAAACAGGGAATGGCCGGGAACCTCTGCCGCTGCGGCACATACACTCGAATTTTGAGCGCTGTGCTGCGCGCGCTGAAAGCATAAGGAGGCCGCGATGAACAGACGAGATTTTCTTCGAACGAGCAGCGTAGTGATCGTGACCTTTACGTTTGGGCGAACGATAGCGGAATCCGGGTTGGCGCAAGATACCAATCTCGGCAAACCGGTGGATCCCCGAGAGGTCGACAGCTTCCTTGCAATTCATGCGGACGGCACCGTCACGATATATACGAGCAAGGTCGACGTGGGCACGGGCCTGAACATTGCGATGACGCAAATGGTCGCCGAGGAACTCGGTATTCCGGTCGATCGCGTTAGCGTTGTCGAAGGCGACACTGCGCTCACACCAGACCAAGGAGGCACCGGAGGCAGCACCGGAATCACACGGGGTGGAACGGAATTACGACAGGCAGCGGCAACTGCGCGCCAGGCGCTGCTGAAGCTCGGCGTGAACGCGGATATGACGAATATCGGCATGGTGGCTGGAGGCAAGCGTCTTGATTTGAAGGTTGATGCCAAAGCGCCATTAAGAGACCCATCCAGCTACAGGATTGTCGGCAAACCGATCCTCCGACCGGACGTCCCGAAAAAATGCACAGGGACAAATGTGTTTCTGCAAGATTTCTCGGTGCCGGGGATGCTTCATGGACGCATGATTCGTCCGCCTTCGCTCGGCGCGAAACTCATTTCCGTGGACGAAGTATCGATCCGCGGTATCCCGGATGTTCGCGTTGTTCGAATTCAAAACTTCCTGGGCGTCGTCGCGAACGATGAATGGGCGGCGGTTCGAGCGGCAAAAGCGCTGAAGACCACATGGAGCGAATCGCAGACTCTTCCTGGAAGCGAGAGGCTCGACGGGTTTGTGCGCGCCACTGCGATCGAACGCGATGAAACGATAGTCAACCGAGGTGATCCGGCGACGGCATTGCCATCAACGGCAAAGCAATTATCGGCGACATATTGGTGGCCGCTCCAAAGCCATGCATCGCTCGGTCCGTCGTGCGCCGTAGTTGATTTCCGACCGGAGGGAACTACGATCTGGACGGCCTCGCAAGGACCGCATGGATTGCGCGCGAACTTCGCTCGGGTTTTCGGCATTCCTGAGGACAAACTGCGTGTCATTTTCATGGACGGCTCGGGATCCTACGGCAGCAATGGCAATGACGACGCAGCCGCGGATGCGCTGCTCCTTTCAAGGGCCGCAGGAAAGCCCGTTCGGGTGCAGTGGATGCGGGAAGATGAACACGCATGGGATCCGAAAGGCCCCCCACAATTGTTGGATATTCGCGGAGGTCTTGATGCAGAGAATCGCATCGCCGCATGGGAAACACAGATGTGGCTGCCCGCGAACGTCCAAGGCAGCCGGCCACTGTTGGCGGTGGATGACGCCGGGATTGCGCAGCCGCATGGGCGCGGCGCGGGCCAGATCTCACAGAATGGCGATCCCCCATATGCGGCGCCTAACGTGAAAGTCGTCGTGCACTGGCTGAAAGAGACACCATTGCGCCTTTCAAATCTCCGAGCACCCGGAAAAATCGCGAACATCTTCGCGGTCGAGAGCTTCACGGACGAACTGGCCTCAGCAGCCGGAATTGATCCCCTCGAGTTCCGTCTCCGCGGGATCACGGACCCCCGCGCCATCGACGTGATTAAGCGGGCAACTGAGATGATCGGCTGGGAATCGCGGCCGTCTCCAAATTCAAGGACGCAATCAGGCAGCGTGCGTGTCGGCCGCGGAATGGCGTACATGCGCTATAAGCAAATGGAAAACTACGTGGCGATGGCGATGGAGGTCGCCGTCGACCGGTCGAGTGGCAAGATCAATGTCAAACGAATCACCTGTGCCCATGATTGCGGATTGGTCATCAATCCTGATGGCCTGCGGAATCAGATCGAAGGCTGCATCCTGCAAACGCTCGGACGCACGCTCCATGAGGAAACGACGTTCGACCGGTCACGTGTGACAAGCGTCGATTGGAAGAGCTACCCAATCCTGAGTTTTCCGGAGGTGCCGGCAGTGGACGTTGCCCTTATCGATCGTCCAGCACTGCCTCCGATGGGCGCAGGTGAAGCGGCAACAGCGCCGGTTGCAGCGGCATTGGCCAATGCCGTTTTTGACGCGACCGGAGTGCGGCTGCGGCGAGTGCCGTTGAAGCTGGGTTGAGCAATAGCCTACGGAAGTTGGAGTCCGATTTCGAAATTCGCCGCGTACCCGGCATCCGTCGTGACCGGAGAGAGTGTCAACTCGCTTCCGCCATGCCGGAAAATCTCGTCCTGCTGATTTCTGATCCGCCGAGCTCCTTTTGTAGCATACGGCGCCAAACCCTGAACCTGATCCGTTAATGAATCACTAAAGTAAAGTTGCGATGTGAAATCGTAGGTTCTCGATAACACCGGATCGGTTCTGATTTTGAAGTGGATGTGTACGGTTCGGCCTTCATACCAACCGGGATAGATGGTTGTGAACTGTACTCGTCCGTCGCGGCCGGTGACTTGGTAACCACGTAAGAACTGCTGTCCTGCCGTTCCTTCCCTGCGGAAATCTGAATACCGACCGAGTGCATCGCAATGCCAGATGTCGATCCGCATGCCTTCCAATGGGGAACACTCACCATTTAGCGGACGCGTCACATGGAACCCCAGCTGCAGCGGGACCCCGGGGCGTGCAACTCCGGTTGAGGGATCCGTCCTGATGTCGGAGCGTTCAACCTGTCCGTCAGAAAAATAAGGACCTTCCGTCTGCTGAGGCCGCACGAGACAAGGTGTCTGCGTCGCTGCAAGACTTGATATCGAACCTGATAACGCTGTTTCACGCGAATATCCAAGCATCACGGCAGCGCCGCTGCCCAAAACTGTTAAAGCCGCTCGCCTGCTCAGAATCCGGCCGATGTCCCGATCATCGCCGTCCATTGCTGTTGCCTCCTATCTGAGTTGTGAGTTTTGAGTGGTGAGTTTTGAGTTTTTGAGTCCGACCGGTTTTACTCATAACTCAAAACTCAGAACTCAAAACGATCTGACTGCATCTTAATTTCCTGGATCAGTACGAATTGGATAAATGCTAAAAAATTCGCATTTATTGCTTGACCGCCGTCAGCCGTGTTGCTAAATTTTTAGCATTATGACTGCGTCACATCTTCATTTAAGCCGGCGCGAGCGGCAAATTATGGATGTTCTGTATCGCAAAGGATCGGCCACGGCTGCCGAGGTGCTCGAGGATATGCCAAATCCTCCGAGTTACTCGAGCGTGCGAGCGCTGCTCCGGATTTTGGAGCAGAAAGGCCACATCAAGCATGAGGCAAGCGAAGGCAAGTACATCTTCATGCCCACAGTACCTCGCGAAAAGGCCAAGCGTTCCGCGATCCGTCATCTTGTGCAGACATTCTTCGATGGATCTCCGGAGGAAGCCGTAGCCGCACTGCTCGACTCCTCGTCTTCTACGCTTTCTGATGAAGAACTAGACCGGCTGCAAAGATTGATCGACAAGGCTCGTAAAGGAGGCAGGAAATGAATTTCGCGCTGGATGTAATCGTCAAACCCACCCTGATTTTGATGAGCGTTGCCGCCCTATCCATGCTGCTCCACCGACGCTCGGCCGCGGTTCGGCATGCGGTATGGGTTCTCGCTATGGTTAGCGTGATTCTGTTGCCACTAGCCGTCTTGATTGTTCCGCAACTCGAATGGTCCGTTTTGCCTCAGACCGGCACGAGCGTCACGTTTCTAAGTATCCAAAATGCCTCTTCGCAGTCAGCACAGGAGATCTGGCCCGCCGCTACACACTCGGCGAAGACGGCGCGGCTTCACCCCGAGTTCATCTGGGGCTTGGTCATCACGTTCTTATTGTTGCGGCTTGTACTGGCAACAACAGCGGTAAAACGAATGACAAAAACTGCCGTCGTGATCGCAGACGACAACTGGCGGAAACATCTGACCGGACTATCGGACGCGTTCCTCATTCGAAGGCCTGTCCGCTTGCTCTTCAGTGATAAGCAGATTTGCCCTATGACCTGGGGTGTAAGGAACCATACGATTCTGCTGCCTTCGAGTGCACGGCAGTGGTCTGACGAGCGTTGTCGCCTCGTGCTCGCGCATGAACTCGCCCATGTAAAACGGAACGATGGATTGCTGCAGGTCTTCATTCAGATCGTCTGCAGTGTTTATTGGTTCAACCCGCTTGTGTGGTACGCAGCCCATCGCATCCGTATTGAGCGCGAGCGGGCCTGTGATGATCGCGTCCTGAGTCTTGGAGCGGAGGCGGTGGACTATGCCGATCACCTCGTGCAAGTTGTACGAACTCTTCGAACTCGGCGCGCTTTGTCATTTGCGTCAGTGTCGATGGCGCAGCCGTCGCAGCTGGAGAGCCGGCTGATTTCAATTCTCGATTCCGGCATGCGTCGTCGGACATTGTCGAAGACCGGCACCATTCTGCTGTGTACATTCGCCGGGCTGCTCACAATTACGGTCGCGGCAATCGGCATCGCAGCTGCGGTGCCACTGCCTCCGGTTTTCGTCTCGGCAGTGAAATTCACTCCGCCCGCAGCGACACCAGAGTCCACTGCCCAACGAACCCGCATCGGCAATGGCAACGCTATACCCAATAGTGCCCTGATTCCGCCTCAAGTCCTGGAGCCATCGAAACCTGATTACACGCAAGAGGGTGTTGAAGCGAACATCGAAGGAACCGTCACGCTCGAAGGTCACGTTGACATCAAAGGTGAGGTCAGCAGGTTACGCGTAATTAAAGGGCTAGGGTACGGACTGGATCAGAAAGCGATCGATGCAGTGCTCGGCTGGAAATTCAGGCCGGCTCTGAGAAACGGGGCACCTGTCGAAGCGATTACTCAAATCGAAGTCGATTTCAGGATCCCGGCGTGGTACAGGGCAGTGTCGACAGAAGAACCCGCCGTCCGCATCGCCCCGGGTATTACCCCTCCAACAGTGATTTCTCGCGTTGAACCGCAGTACACACCCGAAGCTCGGGCAGCAAAATATCGTGGCACGGTGGTTGTCGCTGCAACAATCCACAAGGATGGGACACTCACTGTAAACGAAGTCATTCAGGAACTCGATTATGGCCTGACGCCAAACGCGATCGAAGCTTTGGAACAGTGGAAATTCAAACCCGGTATGAGAAACGGTGAACCTGTTCCCGTGTCACTCAAGATCGAAGTCAATTTCAACCTGAAATAAGAATCGAAATTCGCAAGATCGAGCAAGCACGAGGATTGAAAATCGACGTATTCTGCCCGCATGAAAATCACACTCATTGCCTTGGGAATCAGCGACGTCTCCAAGTCGGTCGCGTTTTATCGCGACAAGGTCGGTCTCGAATTGCAAACCCAGTTCGAATCGATCGCTTTCTTTTCGGCCGGCCCGGTCATGTTGATGCTGAATGGTGGTCTCCGCCGCCCCGACCGTCCTCTGGCCGGCGCCACAGAAATCGTCCTGGCGGCCGAGAGCGTCACGGCAATGCGCCAGCAGTTGATCGAGCGCGGGTGCCAATTCATCAATGAACCTCGAGAAGTAACGCCGGGCTCGTGGGCATCAACGTTTTCCGATCCGGACGGCCACTGGCTGACCCTGTTTGGCCCGAAATAGGGTAGTGGTGGGCTGCCCCTATGTCCCTGAATCTTGTGCCTTTTGCGGCTAGTCCTTGTTAAGCTATCGGCCAAGCGATAAATTACGGTAGTTAAACGGAATAGTCTTCAATGAGGCGATCGATCGTTGTAATTTTAGGTAGTTTGTTGGGCTTCTGTTTGACGTTTTCTTCGGCAGCGTCGCAACAAACTTCTGTTCCGGCGAACCCCGCCGCTCCTTACCGCGCCCTCCTGGATCAATACTGTGTGACATGTCACAACGAGCGGGCCAAAACTGCGGGACTGATGCTCGACAAAATGGACGTCGACCACGTTGCCGATAACGCGGAGACCTGGGAGAAGGTCATCCGCAAACTTCGCGGAGGAATGATGCCTCCAACCGGACGCCCACGTCCGGCAAGCGATGATGTCTATAAGCTCGTCTCGTGGCTCGAAACGTCGCTTGATCAGGCCGGTGCGACGAAGCCCAACCCGGGCCGCGCCTCGATCCACAGGCTGAATCGAACCGAATACGGCAACGCGATCCGGGATCTGTTATCACTCGAAATCGACGTCTCCGACTTGCTTCCGGCCGATGACGAAAGCAACGGCTTCGACAATATCGCAGACGTCCTAAAGCTGTCGCCCTCACTGCTCGAGCAGTACCTTGCCGCGTCCCGCAAGATAAGTAGTCTTGCCGTCGGGAATCCTTCAACACCAGTTGTGACGCAGCGCTACGCGACGCCTCCGGACATTTCTCAAGAGGATCACATCGAGGGTCTGCCGCTTGGCACTCGCGGCGGGATGCTGGTGAGGCACAATTTCCCGCTCGACGGGCAATACGATTTCCGAGTGTTCCTGTTACGGAACATTGTCGGCTACATGAAAGGTCTCGAGTGGCCTCACCAACTCGAAATCACGATCGATGACGAGCGAGTGTTCATTGCGCCGGTCGGCGGCCTTGAAGACAACAAAATGTCGGATGCGAACTTCGCAGCCGCTGCGGATACGATCGATGCGCGTTTGAAGACGCGGATTTCGGTGAAGGCCGGCCCTCACGACGTTGGTGTTGCGTTTATCCGCAAGAATTCAGCTGAGTACGACGAACCTCTCGAAGCGCATACGCGTGACCACGATCTTCAGAACATGAACGGCATCCCGCTGATCGAACGCATGGACATCACGGGGCCCTTCGAGGCGACAGGTCCTGGAGATACGCCAAGCCGCAGAAAAATTTTTATGTGCCGGCCTTCGCCTGCCGGCGCTGCTGCGGACGAAACCGCGTGCGCCAAAAAGATCATTTCGACGCTCGCACGACGGGCCTATCGCCAACCGCTGGCCGACGCTGATGTTGATCTTTTAATGAGTTTCTATCAGTCCGGCCGAAAGAATGGAACCTTTGAGGCCGGAATCGAAAGCGCTCTTGGTTTTCTGCTGACCGCGCCGAAATTCTTGTTCCGCACGGAATCCGATCCAGTGGCTGTTCCGCCGAACGGCATTTATAGGATCAATGATTTCGAATTGGCATCACGCCTGTCGTTCTTCCTCTGGAGCAGCATTCCCGATGACGAGCTTTTGAACTTGGCGGCTCAAGGGAAACTGAAAGATCCGGCGATTCTCGATCAACAGGTGAAACGGATGGTCGCAGACCGCAAGTCGGATGCGCTCGTGCGAAACTTTGCCGGACAATGGCTGTTTCTACGGAATCTCCAGAGCTCCAAACCGGATGGTCACGAATTTCCTGAGTTCGACGACAATCTGCGGCAGGCCTTCCGGCGCGAAACGGAATTGTTCTTCGAAAGCATCACGCGCGAGAACCGCAGCGTGCTGGATTTGCTCAATGCGAACTACACGTTTGTGAACGACCGCCTTGCGCGCCATTATGGGATCCGAAACATCTATGGAAGCCAGTTCCGCCGCGTCACACTGACGGATCAAACCCGGATGGGATTGCTCGGCCAGGGCAGTATCCTGACCGTCACCTCATATCCGAATCGCACCTCACCGGTGCTTCGGGGCAAGTGGATTCTGGAAAACATTCTCGGCACGCCGCCTCCTCCGCCTCCGCCCAATGTTCCGCCATTAAAGGAAAATGACGAAAACGCGAAACCCCGGTCGGTGCGAGAACTCCTGGAAGAGCACCGGAAGAGTCCGGCTTGCGCTGGTTGCCACGCTGTTATGGATCCGTTGGGGTTCTCGCTCGAAAATTTTGATGGCGTCGGGGAATGGCGGGTGAAGGATCATTCCGGACCGATTGATGCATCCGGCCAATTGGCTGATGGGACGAAGGTGGAAGGACCCGTCACGCTAAGGCAGGCTCTAACGAAACATCCGGAGCAGTTTGTTGGTACCGCCACGGAAAAATTATTGACGTATGCGCTTGGGCGGGGCCTGGAATTTTATGACATGCCGGTCGTGCGCGGAATCGTGCGCGAAGCGGCTCGTAATGATTACAAGTTTTCATCACTCATCACGGGTATCGTGAAGAGCACTCCGTTTCAAATGCGAAAAGTGCAAGAGCGTGAAAGTAATTAATGAACCACGGAGACACAAAGACACAGAGAAAGGCTTTCTCTGTGTCTTTGTGTCTCTGTGGTTCGTCGATTATTTGAAGGTGCTGTAATGTTTATAAGCAGGAAACATCTTTCTCGACGGACATTCTTACAAGGTGCAGGCGCAACGCTTGCATTGCCCTTCCTGGAATCGATGATTCCGGCCATGACGGCTCAGGCTGCAAGCAACTCCGGCACGCGACTAGCGTTCGTGTACATCCCACACGGCGCGATCATGGACAAGTGGACGCCGAAAACGGACGGTCCCGACTTCGAGTTCACGCCCATTCTTCAAGCGCTCGAGCCGTTCCGGAAATATGTGAATATCGTGAGCGGACTGCACCACAAAGCCGCCGACTCAACGGCGGTCCATTCGCTCAGCCCGACGACGTGGCTCAGCGGCGTTCGGCCCAAGCCGACACAAGGACCGGATGCGTATGCAGGCATCACGGCAGATCAGATCGCTGCAGAAAAGATTGGTCAGGATACCGTGCTTCCGTCGATGGAACTAGCGACAGAAGACCATTCCGGCCTGATCGGCGAGTGCGATCGCGACTACGGCTGTATCTACATGAACACGCTTTCCTGGCGCACGCCGACGACGCCGCTTCCAATGGAGATCAATCCTCGAAAAGTTTTCGAACGCATGTTCGGCCAGGGTTCAAACGCGGCAGAACGGCTGGCGCGGAAGCAGGAGGACCGAAGCATTCTCGATGCATTCACGCAGCAGGCAACGAATCTTCAAAAGAAGCTCGGACAGCACGACAAGAACACGATGAGCGATTATCTTGAAAGTGTTCGCGAGATCGAGCGGCGGATCCAGAGAACCGAGAAAGAACAAACCGACTCCGACATCACGGTGCCGCCGTCGCCGGCAGGAATCCCGTATTCGTATGAAGAACATATAAAGCTCATGTACGACCTGCTCGTGCTCGCATTCCAGGCGAACATCACGCGGGTGATCACGTTTATGGTGGCGCGGGAGATCAGCAACCGTACGTATCCGCAGGTTGGAGTGCCTGATGGACACCATGCCATCTCGCATCACCAGAACCGGGCCGAGAAGATGGAGAAGAACGTTAAAATCCAGACGTATCACATCGGCCTGTTCGCCCAGTTCCTCGAGAAGATGCGATCGACGCGCGACGGCGACGGCTCGCTGCTGGATCATTCGGTGCTTCTCTACGGCAGCAATATGAGCAACAGCAATGCGCATAATCACTTTCCGTTACCGAACCTCGTTCTTGGCGGAGCCTCGGGACGGCTCACAGGAAACCGGCACCTGAGGTATCCGGATCATACCCCGATGACAAACCTTCTTTTGAGCGTACTCGATAAGGCCGGTGTGGATCTCGAGACGCTCGGCGACAGCACCGGAAAGACGACAGATCTATGACGATCATTCTCGCAATGATGCTTGCTGCGGTCGCAGCGGGCGCTGACGCGAAATTGGCGCTTGCTGTTAAAGCGGGCGACAAAGCTGCAATCCAGATGTTGCTGCAACAGCGCGTCGATGTGAATGCGCCTGAAGTGGATGGCACAACGGCATTGCATTGGGCCGTGCGGAATGACGACAGCGAGCTCGTAGATCGGCTGATTCGGGCCGGCGCTAACGTCAAGGCATCGAATCGGTATGGCATCACACCGCTATATCTCGCCTGTATGAATGCCAATGCTGTGATCATTGAAAAACTGCTGAAGGCCGGCGCCGATGCGAATGCCGTCAGCAGCGAAGGCGAGACAGCGCTCATGACCGCGTCGCGCACAGGAAACGTAGACGCTGTAAAGGCTCTCTTGGCGCACGGCGCGAATGTGAACGCTACGGAAAGCTGGCACGGTGAGACGTCGTTAATGTGGGCGGTTTCAGAAAAACATGCAGCCGTTGCTCGCGAGTTGATCGCCAAAGGCGCCGATGTGAACGCACGCTCGACCGTCAACAAGTGGGAGCGCCAGAGCACCGCCGAACCTCGCGAAAAATGGTTGCCTCTGGGTGGCTTGACCCCGCTGGAGTTCGCGGCACGCGACGGGTGCGTCGAATGTATTTCTGTGCTCGTCGAGGGCGGCGCCGACGTGAACGCGACCGATGAGGACGGAATTACACCGCTGCTCTCCGCGATTATCAATGGGCATTACGACGCGGCCGGCCTGTTATTGGAAAAAGGGGCGAACCCGAACATTGCTGATCGAACGGGAAGAACACCGCTGTACTCGGCCGTGGATTTTCACACCATGCCGGCCTCGAACCGACCGGCTCCGAAAGAAATCGATAATGAACTGACAAGTCTGGATGTCCTCAAGACGCTTCTTGCAAAAGGCGCCAATGTGAATGCTCAGCTGAAGCAACAGCAGCCGTATCGGACCAAGCTGGATCGCGGTGATGACACAATGTTGACGACCGGCACCACGCCTCTACTTCGCGCTGCTAAAGCGGCGGACCGCACGGCCATGAAGCTCCTGCTCGAAAAAGGCGCCGATGCTAAGCTGGCAACTCGTGCGGGAATTAATCCGCTGATGGCGGCAGCCGGGCTCGGAACCAAAGAAGAAGACACTACGGGCCGGAGGAAAACTCAGGCGGATGCGATCGAAGCCATTAAGATCTGCCTGGAAGCAGGTATCGATATTAATACCGTCGACAACCGCGGGCAGACCGCGTTGCACGGCGCGGCATTTTGGGGAT
>DATFXZ010000439.1:0-3226 GCA_035315305.1 Terriglobia bacterium
CGCGCCTGTTCGAGTAACCGTTATTGATAAACGAAACTATCATCTCTTCCGTCCGATGCTCTATCAAGTCGCGACCGGCCTACTTTCAGCTGACGAAATCGCCGCTCCGCTCCGTGCGATACTGCGCAAGCAAAAGAATGTCGAAGTGCTGATGACTGAAGTCGTGGGAGTCGATCCGGAGAATCAGATCGTCGAAACTGTGGATGCCCGCTTGCACTATGACTACCTGATCCTCGCAACCGGAATACATTACAACTACTTTGGCCACGATGAATGGAAGCCGTTGGCGCCCGGTCTCGATTCCGTAGACGACGCGGACCGCATTCGCGGGAAAATTCTCACGGCCTTTGAAACCGCCGAGCGCACGGCTGCGGAATTCGGAGCTGACCCTCAAGAGCTTCGAGACCTGTTGACGTTCGTTTTAGTCGGTGGTGGTACGGCGGGCGTCGAGATGGCCGGTACGATCGCAGAGATGGCACGGCTGGCGTTGACCGGCGATTTCCGTCATATCGATCCGCGTTCCGCTCACATTCTCTTGTTCGAAGCGGCACCTAGAATTCTTCCGACGTATCCGGAGAAGCTCTCTGCTCGGGCACAGGAGCATTTGCAACAGATTGGGGTTGACGTTAGAACGAATGCGAAGGTCGAAAGTGTCGACGGCGCCGGAGTCATGGTCAATGGGCAACACATTGGAAGCCGGACGGTACTTTGGACGGCGGGTGTGATCGCCTCACCGGCAGGTCAGTGGCTTTCTGCCGAAACCGACAGAGCTGGTCGGGTGAAAGTGAATCCGGATCTGAGTGTTCCCGGCCGCTCGAACGTGTTTGTCATTGGCGACACCGCCGCAGTTGTCGCACCGACGAGAAATCTGTTCGGCTTCGCCAAGGGCACCCAGCCACTTCCAGGTGTGGCACAGCCCGCGATACAGGAAGGCAAGTACGTCGCTCGCCTCATTAGTCGACGCGTGGCGGGCAAATCGCCGATCGGGCCCTTCTGGTATTGGGACAAAGGAAATCTTGCGATCATCGGCCGCACATTCGCCGTCGCTGATTTGCAGTTCGTGCGCTTTTCCGGCGCGGTGGCGTGGTTGTTGTGGCTCGGGATTCACATTTATTTTCTAATCGGCTTCGCGAACCGTTTGCTGGTGATGCTGCAGTGGGGCGTGTCGTTTTGGACGAAGCGGCGCGGTGTACGGATCTTTCCTCTCGATCGTGAACCGAGGACGCCGCGGACTCAACGAACCCCTAAATCGCCCGATTCGAGCGGAGATGAGTCGAGCGAAGGGAGGATGCGCGCCAGTTAGCCTGTCGCTGTGATTCTTTCCGTTCACGGGCCAGAAATCATTACCGGACTTCTCCATTCTTCCCAAAACCCGATACCTTGCGCCAAAATCCTGAGGAACAGTATGGCTGAGAAAAAAGAAAATGAAATTTACCCGTTGTCATTTCTGAACATTGACTTCCTGAAGAGTCCGCCGGCCAGAGCGCTCCGAATTCTTTCCGAATATCTCGAACCGGCGGAAAGGCTGCGCCGAGCGAATATTCGCGACACGATCGTCTTCTTCGGTTCGGCTCGTTCGCTATCGCCGGAGGATGCGGCGCAGCAGTTGGCGCGGGTCGATGAAGAAATCTTGCGCGCGGGCGCTCCCAAACCGGAACTGGCATACGCTAAGGCGCGGGCGGAGGCCGCCGTTCGATTGGCTCGGTACTACCAGGATGCGGTCGAACTGGCCCGGCGATTGACGACGTGGTCCAAGTCTTTGACGGGTAATCGTGACTTCATCGTCTGTTCCGGTGGCGCGAGCGGGATGATGGAGGCAGCCAATCGGGGAGCCGCCCTTGCCGGTGGAAAGACCGTCGGCATGAATATTCAATTGCCAAACGAGCAATGTGTGAATCGTTATGTATCGACTAAGCTGATCTTCAACTTCCACTATTTCTTCATGCGCAAATTCTGGTTTGTCTATCTTGCGAAGGCGCTGGTTATCTTTCCCGGCGGTTTTGGCACAATGGATGAGCTCTTCGAGGTGTTGACATTAATTCAAACGAAGAAGCCGCGTAAAACCATGCCGGTTGTGCTGTTCGGCGCTCCATATTGGGATGAGGTGCTCAACTTTGATGCTCTGGTCCGTTGGGGCACCATCAACGCAAACGACCTGCAGATATTCTATAAAACGGATTCTGTCGATGATGCGTACACGCATCTCACTAAAAAGCTCGAGGAGCTTTACATGACGCCTGAAGGATTGGAACAGGTCAAGCTCACTTGAGAATAGGTTAATAAGGAGTAACGATCGGAGATCTCCGATTGAACAGCGACTCGGAGGAAGTGCATGCAAGCGATTGTTTGGGTAATTAGCGGTCTCTTGGCGGGATGGTTGGCCCGCGTTGTCATGAAGGAGCGGCGGATCGGATTCCTGGCGGACTTCACGCTCGGCACTCTGGGTGGAGTCAGCGGCGCCTGGATGCTTCGCAGGATAGGAGGCTCGGTCCCGCCGGCAGGAAGTCCAACGCATTTGGTGGTGGCGGTACTCGGCG
This sequence comes from Terriglobia bacterium, assembly GCA_035315305.1. Classification (GTDB taxonomy): domain Bacteria; phylum Acidobacteriota; class Terriglobia; order 20CM-2-55-15; family 20CM-2-55-15; genus 20CM-2-55-15. The sequence goes on from DATFXZ010000439.1 coordinate 2,538, forward strand.
CGATGGTTCTGGTTGGTGTTGCGCGATTGGTGTCGCGATTTACTCGCCGCGTCACAATGACTGCCCGGACGGCAGTACCTGTGGCGTCTGATCTTGAGGCGTACGTTCGCCGGCTCGGGCAGGTGGAGCGCCGGGTTTTCAGAGCCCTATTGGGACGTCAAACGATTGCGAAGGACATCAGCGAACAGTTCCAAGAACAAATGACATTTGGAGAACGCGTGGCTGATCGCGTTGCTGAGTTTGGCGGTAGCTGGACTTTCCTGGGCTTGTTTGCCGCCTTTTTGCTCGGATGGATTTTCCTCAATTCAGCCCAGGACCGTCCGCTTGATCCATTTCCATTCATTCTCTTGAACCTGTTTCTCTCTTGCCTGGCAGCGGTGCAGGCCCCGGTCATCATGATGAGTCAAAATCGACAGGCCGCGAAGGATCGATTCGAAGCGCAGCAGGACTATCAAGTCAATCTGAAATCCGAAATGGAGATCATGGCAATTCACGCGAAACTCGACGAGGCGCGCGATCTTCAGTGGAAATCCTTGCTTGAATTACAAAACCACCAGATGGACATCCTTTTCCGGTTGGAGCAGAGGCTCAGTTTGTTGGAACGAACCCAGTCACCGCCTGAGGATACTGTAGCGGGCTAGCTTTGGAGTAACCCGTCAATCGAACTTCCACCGCGTTGCCGTCTTTAC
>DATFXZ010000440.1:0-2186 GCA_035315305.1 Terriglobia bacterium
CAGGAAAATCCTCGGTTCGTCGGTAGCGCACCCGCTGACCGTCCGGATCGATGACGTGCTGCGCGAGCGACTTCAACAAGAGGCCGATAAGCGCGCGGAACGAAAGCACGGATGGAATCTGAGCCAAGAAATATTGATGCGACTCAATCAATCATTGGACGGGGACGAGGAGGACAAGCGGAAGCGCGGTCCTCTGTGGGCAATCAGCTATTTGATGGGGCAGATCGTAACAAGCCACGGTCTTCTCGTCCTCCTGCCAGGGCTGCAAGCATGGCATCGGGTTGATAAGGAGGAGGTTCCGCTAACAGAACAACACACGCAATGGCATCGTAATGCGGATTTGTTTGAAGCATTCACGGTCGCACTGAATTTGGTGTTGAAGGAAATTAAACCTAAAGGCGGCACCCTGCCACGGTATCTGACGAATGCGGGAGTAACTCCACAGGTGATCGGCGAGGAAATTGCTGAGGGAGTTCTGTTTCAGTTTCGCCACAAGAAGCCGATGACGCCGGAGGAGAAGGAAAAGGCCCGGCAAGAGTACCTGGACTTCGGAGATCCGCCTGACGGGCTTGAGGAGTGGATGAAAAGTTTGCAAGACGGCTACTACGATGAAGAGCGGGCGCGCAGGTATCTCGGCATCGAATGGACCGAGGCACCGCCAAAGAAGGAGGACGGGGAAAATGGCTAGCATACGCAAACGGAAATTCGGAACAGATAAAGAGTGCTGGATCGTTGACTACCGCGATCAACATGGTAAGCGGCACATCAAAAGCTTCCCGAACAAAAAGTCGGCGGAGGCGTGGAAGGTCAGCGCCCAACACGAAATCGTACAGGGCACGCACACTCCCGCCGACGCCAGCAAGACGGTGCAGGAGGTGTGGCAGCTTTGGATCGACGAGAGCGACAGGAACGGCTTGGAGTTCAGCACCGTTCGTCAACGTCGCCAGCATCTAGAGCACCACGTTAGCGCGCTCCTCGGTCGTCAGCGGCTTTCGAGTCTCACGACACCAATGATCCACGACTTCGATTCGAGGCTACGCGACACTGGTCGTTCGCTGGCGATGAGGCGCAAGATTTTAGGTAGCCTCAAGACAATGTTATCGTTTGCGCAGGGGCGCGGTCTGGTGAGCCAGAACGTTGCGCGCGATGTTCGCATCAAGGGTGACGAGCGCGAAACCACTGGCCCGCTCCGTGCTGGTGTGAATTTCCCGACGATGAGTGAGTTGAACGCCCTGATCGAGAAGTCGGGGCAGTGGCGTCCGTTCATCGTCACTGCGATGTTCAGCGGAATGCGCCTGAGCGAGCTACGCGGCTTGCCGTGGAGCAACGTCGATCTCGACGCCGGGATTATCCATGTCCGCCAACGTGCGAATGCTTGGGGCGAGATCGGTCCTCCGAAGTCCAAGGCAGGGGCGAGGGATATTCCCCTTCCTCCGATCGTTATCAACGCCCTGCGTGGCTGGCGAGAGGAATGCCCGGTTAGCGAACTCGGCTTGGTGTTCCCAACCTCGACTGGCCTGATCCGAAGAATGTCATCGGTGCACCGCGATTGGGTTCGGCTGCAAAGCGAAACCGGGCTTCCGGCGTACTCTTTCCACTCGTTACGTCACGCCGCTGCCAGCCTCTTTATCAAGTACCTCGGCTGGTCGCCCAAGCGGCTGCAAACCGTGATGGGGCACACTTCGGTCAACATGACCTTTGATCGCTACGGGCACCTGTTCGAGGACTTGGAGGCCGACAAGCTCGACATGGGGAAGATCGAGGTGGCGGTCAGATCAGCGTAGCGGCGACACACAGGCAACATCGGGACAAAAACCTCAACAAAAACAGCGGTTCGTCGCGAGTTGCAAATCCGCCCGCGGGCACCGCACTCGCCCGCGCGCCTGGAATGCCTCCAGGCCGCGACCGAATCATCGGATGAGATTCGGAAGTATATGTAACTGAAATAGGGACGATTGTCAACGATGCAGTGACGCGAAATTTCGTCATTGCCGGACCTGATCCGGCAATCCATGCGGGACTTACCGCGTTCGCGGCAGTTCAGCATGAACGGCCGGGTCAAGCCCGGTGGCGACCAAGGACTGGGTCGTTTGCCTGCAAGGCGCCCCAATTCGGGGTAATGTTCGCCCCGCAGCACCGATCGCCGGAGGGTCAGACGGCGCCATGGTCACTAAGCGACACGGCGG
>DATFXZ010000441.1:0-3030 GCA_035315305.1 Terriglobia bacterium
TTTCGGGACGACTGGGAGGCCGTTGTCGGTGCCGATGTCCATGCCTTCGTAAGAGGCAAACCTGAACGGAACGCTATGCTCCATTTTCGCTTCGGCTTGTTGTTTGCCGTTAATGAAAAGCCGGCTCGTGCCGCCGGTGCCAAATTCGCCAGGTTTATCGGCGGTGAACTCATAGCGCACATTCACTTTGCCAGTGGGCAATGCATCGCGCGAACTGATGGTATCCAGTTTCAAGCCAAGCAAACTGTAGGTGTGTTTCAGGTGGCCGTTCTCGACGTAGAGCGAAAACCCGCCCAGGAAACTGGACTCAGCCACGATCACGCCCGCGACTCCGGGGCGCAATCCGAGGGCGCCGTATCGGCCAGGATTGTCAAGATCGGCGCTGATGCTGTAGGAACGATTGTAGATCGGCGGAATCATGCCGGAAGAAATGTTTTCCGTTCCGTTGTAGTACGTGAATTTCGTCCGTTCCGGTAAACCTTTGGGAAAACCCCACACGTTCGCCATTTCTCCGAGCAACGGCAGCACCTGATATTTTTCCGCTTCCGACCAAAACAGCGCGGTTAGCTCGCGCACTTTGTCGGGGTACTTCTGGGCGAGGTCGTCTGCCTGTGAGAAATCTTCATCGAGATTGTACAACTCGCATTTGTCGTTGTCGGGATTCCATTTGCCTGGCGAAAACCGTGAGAGCGTTTCGGGATCGATCTTCCATGGAATTCGGTCCAGTCGCCAACATGCCAGCCAGCCGTCCTTGTATATCGCGCGGTTTCCCAAAATCTCGAAATACTGCTGCGTGTGCCTCGAGGGCGCTTTGGGATCATTGAACGTGAAAAGAAAACTCACGCCATGCATCGGCATTTGTTCCACGCCGTTAACTAGTTTTGGCGCAGGCAAGCCGGCGGCTTCGAGAATAGTCGGAGCAAGATCAGTGCAATGCGTGAACTGACTGCGCACACCGCCCTTGTCCGTGATGCGTTTTGGCCAACGAATCACCATCGCGTCACGAATACCGCCAAGATGTGATGCGACTTGTTTGCCCCATTGAAACGGCGCGTTTCCAGCCCATGCCCATGCCGCCGCGTAATGCGGCGCCATGTCCGGGCCACCCCATTTGTCGAGGCCGCCGTAGGCTTTGATCGCTTTCAACTGTTGATCGGCTGTGAGTGGCACGCCGTTGAGCGTGGTCATTTCGTTGAATGTGCCAGTCTCTGTACCTTCCATGCTCGCGCCGTTGTCGCCGAAGATGTAAATGATCAGTGTGTTGTCAGCGAGGCCCATGTCCTCGATCGCTTTCACCACGCGGCCGACAGCGTTGTCCGCGTTCTCCTGGTAGCCCGCATAAACTTCCATCTGGTGCGCATACAATTTCTTCACATCGGGCGGGACGCTGTCCCACGCGGAGAACGCGGGGTCGCGCGGCGTAAGTTTGGCGTTTGGGGGAATTACGCCGAGCTGTTTCTGTCGCGCGAACGTTTGTTCGCGCAACTTGTCCCAGCCCTGATCGAACTTGCCCTTGTATTTATCGCTCCATTCCTTCGGCACTTGATGCGGCGCGTGTGTCGCGCCGGTTGAAAAATATAGGAAGAACGGTTTGTCCGGCGCCTGTGCTTTCTGATCGCGAATCCAATTGATCGAATGCTCGACCATTGCGTCATTGAAGTAGAAGTTCTTTTCTTTCGGCACGCCGATGATCGTGTTGTTTTCAGTCAACACCGGATCGAACTGGCCGGTTTCGCCGCCGAGAAATCCCCAGAAATAGTCGAAGCCGAGCGCGTTCGGCCAGCGATCGAAGGGCCCGGCGGCGCCCTGTTGGTCGTCGGGTGTCATGTGCCACTTTCCGATCGCAGCGGTGTTATAGCCGTTGAGCTGAAGAATCCTAGCGACGGAAGCTGCGCTGGTGGGCCAATTCGTGTTGTAGCCGGGCCAACCCCCGGGGATTTCAGCAATCGATCCGAATCCGACCGCATGATGATTCCGCCCTGATAACAACGCGGCGCGCGTGGGCGAGCAAAGTGCTGTGACGTGGAACCGATTATACCGCAGTCCTTCCGCTGCGAGTTTGTCGAACGTCGGCGTAGCAACGGGCCCGCCGAAGGTCGTCGGATTTCCGAAACCCGCATCATCGATCAACACAAGCAAGATATTTGGTGCGCCTTCCGGCGCTTTCACCGGTTGCGTAAACGACGCGACGGAGCCTTCGAGCGTTTGTTTCGCTACACCTTCAAACGGCTGCGGCGGACGCGGCAGAACGGTTCGGTCCCACCCTGTATCTGAAGCCGCGACTGAAATTGACTGAGCTGTAACCGTAAGCGCAATCGCACTGAAGCAGATGATCCATTTTTGCATCCTAATTCCCTCCCGGAAGTTGCAAGGCTATAAGAGGCGTTTTGAAAGCACACGCGAAAACCGTGTTACCAATCACTAAATTTCGACCGATGTCTCGGCTGAGCGGCGTTAGGCCCGCTGGATCTCGATATCGGAAAGGCAAATGTTACAATTGCGTGACAACGTCCTATTGGCCTGATAGAGACTCTGAGGGCAAACACAGATTCGATCAATGGTAGTTAAACTCACTGAACGAGAACGGGCCACGATCCTGGCCGCGCTGCGACGATGGCTAAGCTATCCCGCAGCAAGGGAAGCAGACTCCATCGCCACAAACCGAGGGAAACATAAGCCGCTCGATGACGGCCAGATTCAACGACTCTGCAAACGGCTCAGCGAAGTATCAGGGAGAGGTAACGCAGCGTCATTGCGTCGTTATTCAAATAATGGTGCCCGTGATGAACAGCTTGACCCACGCAATCGGCCCTCTACTCGTGCATCTGGACTACAGCGCCGGAGTCGTCCAATACGCGGATAATTGCCCGTTGCGAGCGCGATCGCGATCGGTACTTCGCATACGCAATCGCGTTGCGGACCGCATCGGGGCCCGCATACCAGATCGGGCCGTATCGAAACAGATCGCTGATTAGATCAAAGCCTTCTCTGTCCTTGCGGGGACGGACCTCGTAAACGTCGTGACCGGTC
>DATFXZ010000442.1:0-12497 GCA_035315305.1 Terriglobia bacterium
TCCGGACACCAGGTGAGCTTTCTCCAGACGATCTGCCGTTGCTTTTCAGTGCGCGATTCAGATCCATTCGGTTTGTCTGCAGGCTTGGTATCAGTCCGAAGACCAGGCCAACTACGAGAGAAAGGCAGGCTGCAAAGGCGACCACTCGCCAATCGAGAACAACTTCCTCGATGCGCGGAAGATCCGCCGGTCCAATTGCAATCAGGATGCGAACGCCCCACGACGCGAGCACAAGCCCAAGTGTCCCGCCGATCATTGCAAGCAGAATTCCGGCGGTCAAGAGTTCTCGCGTGAGCTGTGCGCGACTCCCTCCTAGTGCCGTGCGGATCGCAAAATCCTTTTTTCGCGCTGCGGACCGAACCAGCATCATATTGGCGAGATTTGTGCAGGCAATGAGCAGGACGATTCCGACGGCTCCCAATAATGTCCACAACAACGCGTGATAGCTGCCCACGACTTCATCTCGCAATGCGAGAACACGCGGCGCCGTATGCTTCGCATTTTCGTCCGGGTACTCGTGCTTCAGTTGCTCCGTAATCGTCGTCAACTCGGCCTGGGCTTCGCCTGCTGTCACGTAAGGTTTCAAACGTGCAAATGTGCGCAAAAAATTCGAACCGCGATCGGATCGTTGTGGATCCGTTTCGAAGACGAGTGGCGACGCGATCTCCACTTCTGCATTCGGCAATACGAATTGCGGCGGCAGAACTCCGACCACCGTGTACGCCGTCCCATTGAGCAGCACCGGCCGCCCGACGATGTGTTCATCGGCGCCAAACTTCGTCCGCCACAGACCGTTACTTATAACTACGACGCGATCGGCGCCCGGTGTTCCATCCGGAGGCAGTAATGTTCGTCCAAGGGCCGCATCCACACCCAGCATCTCAAAAGCGTCCGCGGAGATGCGCACACCGCCAAGCCGCACGGCGTCACCGGCACCGGTCAGATTCACACCCCAATTCGCAAACGCCGCAATGTCATCGACTGTCCGCGTTCGCGCGCGCGTGTCGATGAAATTCTGAATCGAGTAGAACGCCTTGTCGCGATCGGTTCGCGTCGACCATATCCAAACCAGCCGTTCCGCATTTTTGAACGGAAGCTGCTGCAGGAGGACGGAATTCACCATCGTGAAGACTGCCGCATTCGCGCCAATACCCAAGCCGAGAGTTAAAATCGCAGCGCATGTGAAGGCCGGATACTTAATGAAGCCGCGCAGTGCGTATCGCACATCACGAATGAGATTCTCGACGAAGTTCACTCGCCTGATATCGCGACACTCTTCCTTACACTGCTCGAGTCCAGCAAACGCACGCATGGCGGCGCGCCGTGCGTCCTCGCGGGACATCCCTTTGGCGATGTTTTCGTCAGTCTGCCGCTCGATGTGATAGCGCATTTCTTCTTCGAGCTCTCGCTCGTATTGACGGCGCCGAAATAAATTGGCAAATCGTTGAAGGCGCATAACCTGTCCTACTCCATTCGCAAAATGGACATCGGATCTACGGCGGCAGCGCGTCGGGCAGGAATATAGGATGCAGCCAGCGCGACAATCAAAAGGACGAGTGGAGCGGATATAAAGCTGAGAACGTCTCGCGGCGTTACTTGATAAACCAAAGTCGCGAGTATGCGACTCAACAGGAGAGCGCCAGTAATGCCAATGATAATTCCAACTCCTGCCAGCCATCCGCCATGTCGAAGGACCATCCAGATCACCTCGCTCCTGCGAGAGCCTAGCGCCATGCGAATTCCAATCTCTCGGGTACGAAGGCCGACAGAATAAGACAGCACGCCATATACACCGACCGTCGCAAGAACCAATGCCACGGAGGCAAACAGACTCAGGAGTGCCGTATTCAGCCATTGTGGGGAAAGCGATCGCTCGACGACCTCATCCATAGGAAGAACGTCGTAGACAGGTTGTTCCGGATCGATTTCCTGAAACGCAGCAATCACGCCTGCGGCAAGTTGTTTCGGGTCTTGATTGGTGCGAACCGCTAGAACCATCCTGGGTTGTACACGCTGGTGATAGCTCCAGTACACCTGTGGACGTTGATCGATTCCCAGTCCATCGTGCCGGATGTGCCCGACGACGCCGACGACCTCGGTCCACGCGGATCCCTGATTAAATCGGAATCGCTTGCCGATTGCGCTTTGATTCGGCCATACCAGACGTGCCAGTTGCTCGTCGATGATTCCGACACGGGGCCGATCTGCCGTGTCCGATTCTTCGAAAAACCGGCCCTCGATCAATGGTATTCCGAGTGTCCGAAAGTAATCCGGCGTCGCTGTTCGCCAATCGAGGCTGCCAGTATCCGATACTCCCGCTGGAGTTCGCATGAGAGTGGTCCCCTCGAATTCAAGCATGCCTGTCTGATTTTGTCCGGCAAGCGGAAGACGGTTGACCATCCCAACGGAGATGACGCCTGGAAGAGCGGACACTCGCTCCAGAATGCGCTTAAGATACTGGCCGAATTTTGGATTCGTCGCGTATTTTTCCGAAAGAGCGAAGTGGACGGAAAGGATGTTGTCGGAACGAAATCCGGGGTCGACATTCCGAAGTGCGACAAAACTCCGGATCAGCAGTGCCGAAACAACCATCAAAACAACAACAGCTGCGATTTGAGAAACCACCAGCGTGGTTCGCAGCCTTGACGCGTTGCTGCCGGAACTGGTTGCGCGGGCGGACTCACGAAGAGCCTGGTTAATGTTCCAACGCATGACCTGAAGCGCCGGCCAGATTCCGGTGCCAATGGCCGTTGCAAAGAGAACCGCGATCGCAAAAGCGAGAACCTGCCAATCAATGCGTATGGCCTCCAATCGAGGCATCGTTGATGGCAACAGCGGAATTAGGAACGACAACATCCATCGTGTGAGTAAAAGCCCACATATGCCGCCCAACGCAACAAGAGGCGCGATTTCCATGATCGACTGCAGGATCAAGCGTCGCTTGTGTGCACCAAGCGCTGTTCGAACGACCAACTCTTGGCGGCGAGTCATCGAACGTGCCACGAGCAGATTAGCAAGGTTGGTGCAGCCAATCAGCAGCAGGCATAGAACAGCGCCCATCAAGAAATAGAGAGGCGTACGCACATTTCCGACAAGGTTATCAAGCATGGGAGAGATTTGAATTTTCAGGTCCTGAACGACTGGATATGCGTTTCCGATCCTGGACTGAATTTCCGACATTTGCGCTTGAGCCTGAGGGAGCGTGACACCGTTTTTCAACCTGGCGATGCAGCCGTAGTCGAAAGTCGTCCGCGGTTCCTCCGGATTGATTGCCAAGGGAGTCCAGAGTGCGAATTCGCGGTTCCGATATTGAAATTCAGCGGGCATCACACCGAGGACCGTATACGGATTGCCATTGAGCTGAATCTTCTTTCCAAGAATCGCTGGATCGGCTGCGTACCGGCGCTTCCATAGGCCGTTGCTCAACACGACCTTATCTTCAACTAGGCCGTCTTCCTCCGTAAAGACTCGCCCAAGGATCGGACTGACACGGAGCACCCGGAAAATACTGGGCGTCGAGCGGCCACCGAGTACACGTTCGGGCGCACCGTCTCCCGTGATGTTGAAATTCGAGACCAGTTTTGTGATGCCAACGTCTTCGAAAACACTGTTCTGTGCTCGCCAATCTATATAGTTCGCGATTCCAACGGAGGAGGCATAGGAGTTATGGCTGATGGTCACTAACTGGTCCTGTTGCGGGTACGGAAGCGGTCGCAGGGCCACACCATAAACCACACTGAACACCGCCGTGGTTGCACCGATTCCCAATGCAAGGGTTGCGACAACGGCAAGCGCGAAACCGGGACTCTTTCGCAACACGCGCAGGCCATAACGCAGATCCTGGATCGCATGCTCTATCACACTGACGCGCCTGGCATCGCGACACTCTTCCTTACCTTGCTCCAATCCTACAAACGCGCGCACGGCGGCATTCCGCGCATCCTCACGCGACATCCCTTTGGCGATGTTTTCGTCAGTCTGCCGCTGGAGGTGGAATTGGAACTCGTCATCAAGTTCCTGTTCAACGCGACGGCGCAACAAAAGAGAGCGCAGACGAAGCCGAATCATTTACGCCTCCCTGAGTTTTACAACTTGCGTGATGGCGGCGGAGAGCCGGCTCCAGTTTGCTGTCTCCTTTTCAAGTTCTCTGCGGCCCAAGCGCGTAAGCGAGTAGTACTTCGCGCGGCGGTTGTTCTCACTTGGCGCCCATTCGGCTTTGATCCAGCCTTCTTGTTCGAGCTTGTGAAGCGCGGGATATAGCGAACCGTCGCTGACTTGCAGCACATCGCCGGAGACTTGTTTCAAACGTTGGCTGATCGCCCAGCCATGCATCGGTTCAAGCGCGAGAATCTTCATGATCAGAAGATCCAGGGTTCCCTGAACGACATCTTTCGGTTTGCTCATTGATGCTTTCCTCGGTTACCGAGATAAATACACCGGCTCCCCTCGGTAAGCAAGAGGAAAAGGTTGAGAGCTGCCGAAATCATGTTCTGTGCTAATTTCAACCCGTTTCCATTCCAACAGAATGAGGATGCCCATGGCAGAACCGGTGGATTTTAAGACTCAGATGAATCAGTTGATTCGCGGATATTGGACGACGCAGGCGATTTTCGTCGCTGCCGAGTTGCGGATTGCGGACCTGCTTTCGGATGGGCCCAAGCATCCGGACGAGCTTGGCAGGCTGGCAGGAGTGAAAGGCGACATGTTGTACCGCGTATTGCGAGCACTGGCGAGCATTGGAATATTCGCGGAGGACGTCGAAGGACGGTTCATGCTTACCCCTCTGGCTGAGACGCTTTGCGGCGATAGCGGCCAGCGTGCGTACGCGAGACTTCACGGCCAGGAGTTGTATCAATCCTGGGCAAAGCTGTTGGAAGCCGTTCGAACCGGTGACGCTGGTTTCGTGAAAGCCTTCGGGATGCCCGCTTTCGAATATTTCAGCAAGAATCCGGAACGAGGCGCCGTTTTCGACAAGGCGATGACGGGGCATCACGGAAGGGAAGCCGATCCGATGTTGGATGCATATGACTTTTCAGCGTTCAATTCGCTTGTGGACGTCGGCGGCGGTAACGGATCCCTGCTGATTGCGATTCTGAAACGGCATCCGCACATGCATGGAGTCCTGTTCGACTTGCCTCGTGTTGTCAACCGTGCGCACGCGGCAGTCGAGGATGCCGGGTTTCGAGAACGATGCCGTCTGGTGGGAGGAACTTTCCTGGAGTCGGTGCCGAGCGGCGCGGACGTGTACCTGTTGCGCCACATTGTGCACGATTGGAGCGATGAAGATTCCGCAACAATCTTACGGAACTGCCGGTCGGCGATGAAGCCAGCCGGAAAAGTGTTGGTTGTGGAGATTGTCGTCCCTGCCGGAAATGATCCGAGCTTCGCAAAATGGATGGACCTGATGATGGTAACGTATGGCGGTAAAGAGCGCAGTGAGAAGCAGTACCGCCATTTGTTCGGGCTAGCTGGATTGCAGCTCACGCGCATCGTTCCGACCAATGCTGGAATAAGCATCATCGAAGGCGTACAGGCATAAGGAGCTGTTGTGTATAGAGCGGATCATGTCGGCAGTCTGTTGCGTCCGAGCGACGTGCTCGAGGCACCGAATAATGTCGACGTTCAGAACAAATACATTTTGGATGTCCTGAGCCGTCAGAAGGATCTCGGATTCAAAATCTTCACGGACGGCGAGCTGCGACGCCGCGGTTTCATGACCGATTTCTATGATTCGGTTGACGGCCTCGATATGGATGGCTCGATCGCGCGAGCCTGGCACGGGGGGAACGTTAACAATCGACTGACTGGAATCGTTGTCGAACGCATAAGGCAAAAGAAGCGCCTCGCGAAACACGAAGTCGACTTTCTCAAGCAGTATTCGCCCGGCGACATTAAGATGACACTGCCGTCGGCGAACCAATTCCCCGCGATCGCGTATAAAAAAGGTCTGAGTGAGCGCGCTTACAAGACCTACTCGGAGTTTTTGTGGGATCTGGTGCCGATCATGAAGTCTGAAATCGAGGCGCTTGTGAATGAAGGTGTGCGCTACATTCAAATTGATGCTCCGCGATACAGCTATTATGTCGATCCGAAATGGCGCCAGTACATTCACGATGAAATGGGTATCGATCCGGAGGAGGCACTCGACGAAGCGATCAGCGTCGATAACACCTGTCTTCAAGACGCCGAGCGAGACGGAGTGATTTTCGCGATTCACCTTTGCCGAGGTAACAACCGGAGCCAATGGTATGCCGAAGGGGGCTACGACCCGATTGCAGAAAAGCTCTTCAACGAACTGAACGTCGATGTATTCCTTTTGGAATATGAATCCGAGCGCGCCGGCACATTCGAACCGTTGCGGTTCGTACCGCGCCATAAGGGCGTCGTACTTGGATTGGTGAGCAGCAAGATTCCGCAGCTGGAAACTCAGGCGGCGCTGGTAAGTCGCGTTGAAAACGCAAGCCGGTATGTGCCTCTGGAAAACCTGGCGGTCAGTCCCCAATGCGGCTTTGCATCGACAATGGAGGGGAACTTGATCACGGAAGATGAGCAGTGGAGAAAGCTGCAGCTTGTGGTCGATACCGCACGAACAGTCTGGGGGAAGGTATGATTTCGCGAATGATTCTGATCGTCGTCACGGCGGCGATCGCCTTAGCACAGCAGCCGCAGAAAATTACAATCAACTTTCCTACTCGAAGTGGCGCGTCCTGGCCGTTGTTCATCGCGAAAGAGGGCGGCTATTACCAGAAGTATGGCCTCGACGCGAGTCTCGTGTTTGCAAACCATCCGGCCGGCGTTGCCATGGTTATCGGCGGAGAAGCGCAGATGACGAGTTATTCGCTGGAATCGGCGATGCAGGCGAGCGCTCGTGATTCGTCTCTCGTTATGGTTGGCAATTCCCTCAACAAAGCGGTATTTGCGCTGGTTGCCCGCAAAGAGTTGAACAGCGCAAAGGAGCTGAAGGGAAAACGCATCGCGGTAAGTCAGATCGGCGATCCGCCTTACAACTACGGCATTGCTCTTCTACGCAAATTCGGATTGAGCTCGCGGGATGTGCAATGGGTCCCGATCGGCACGGATGTGAATGGCCGAGTTGCAGCGCTCGAGAGCGGTCGTGTCGACGCGACGATGTTGACCGCCCCGGCTTACTTCAAGCTCGAAGCCACAGGTTACAAGACACTCGCGAATCTAACCGACTATGACGACATCTTCGCCTCGACGATGTACTTGATGAAGAAGAGCGTCATCGCTGCGAATCCGAAATTGCCGGAGCTGTTGATCAAGGCTCAGGCCGAAGCAATCAAACGTTTTTACGAGGACAAGCCTTTTGCCGTTCAGGCCTACCGAGTCTACGATCCCCAATCGCGGGACGACGTCGAGCGCTTCTACGACATCTACAAAAAGGCAAATCTTTTTGAACGCGTACCGTACGTTTTGGCACCGGCGTTCAAGTCCGTAATTGATCAACAATCCGATCCGCAACTGGTAGCCTTGATGAAAACCGTCGATTACCGCAAGGCAGTCGACAATGGAACCGTCGATCGCCTGGTGAAGGAAGGCTTTTTCGAGAAGCTCTTTGGGCCAGGCATCAAGGCCGAGCAAGACCGGAAAGCGAAACTTGCCTTGAGATGAGGAGGCCATGCTGACGACAAGTGGAAACGCAACGACGGATGCGCAGGAATTCATCGAGGCATCACGAGTCTTTCTCAAGCAGGATTTCCTGCGGAAATTAAAACACTGCGTCGAAAGGATGTCGGAGGAGGATGTCTGGTGGCGTCCAAACGAGCAATCGAATAGCGTTGGGAACCTCATTCTCCATCTTTGCGGCAACATGAAAGAGTGGATCGTGAAATCGATTGGCGGCGAAGAATTTGAACGGCATCGCGATGCGGAGTTCGCGGAACGGCGGCCGCGCCCAAAAGCGGAGTTGATCGCGAACATCGAGGCGGCAGTTGGGGAAGTGGATAAGGTATTAGAACAGATACCGCCGACTCGATTGTTCGAACGGATTCCGGTTCAGGTATACAAGTCGTCGCGTTTACAGGTGATCTATCACGTTGTAGAACATTTCAGCTATCACCTTGGGCAAATTCTCTATATCTACAAACTGCGGACCGGCAGGGATGCCGGGTTTTAGCATGAGTCCCCTTGTCTACCCGAATGGACCAGCCTATATTGGTTCTTAACGGGTTCACCGGCGGGAGTACGCGTCGGAGCTCTTGCCCCGACATTTGAAAAACAAAAGGTCGCTCGCTGCCAGGGAACCCGTTCACGCTAACTTCCTTCCCTGGTTTAGTTATAATGACATCCGTCAGGTGTTATGGCGCCGTACCCAAGTGGTAAGGGAGAGGTCTGCAAAACCTTTATGCATCGGTTCGAATCCGATCGGCGCCTCTTAGTTGATTCGGTGGGTCTTACCTTCGATTTCTTGACCTGAAAAATTAGCGGGATTTTCGACAAGTGTGCCCGAAATTGTGCCCTCTGTTTCTAAAACAGCCGCATTCTGGCGGCTTTTCTCTCTCTCGACCTCCGCGATTTCCTTCGCCGCATTGAATACTTCCAACTTTTTCACGGCGTCCGCTTGGTGTTGTTCTTGGGGGTGCGCGTACCGCATGACCATGTTCAGCTTTGAATGACCGAGAAGTGCTGCGAGCGTCGGCATGTCCATTCCGGCTTCGGCTGCCCGAGTTGCCCAAGTGTGTCTCAGGTCATAAAGCCTGAACGCCTTCACCTTCGAATTCTTTAAGGCCGTAGTGTGGGCGTTGTTTACTTTCAACATGGGCTTGTCTCTGTCCCGGCGATGCGGAAAGAGATACTCGCCTTTTGCGTCTTTTAGCCGGCGCTTTAAGACTGCGAGCGCGGTCGCGGTCAGTGGAATTTTCCGCTTGGCGGCCTTTGTCTTTCCGAACGGGTTGAATAGATAACCCTGCTCTACCTCGACGTTTTCCTTTCGGATGCGGTAAACCTCCTCTGGACGCATGCCCGTTTCAAGCATGATGCTGGCAACGTCCTTTAAGGTGTCGGACGCCGACGCCAGATACTTCCGCTGTTCCTCAAAACTAAGCACTCGTGTCTGCTCATTGTTTTCGGAAAGAAACTCGATCTCGGAAACAGGGTTTCGGAAATCGTGACGTTTTTTGAGCGCGTGGGTTGTACATCGCCTTCAGGCAAGCCAGCTCGCGGTTGATGGTCGCCGGTTTGATGCTGCGTTTGGTTTTCTTGCCACGTTGAGCGGCACGGCGGGCTTTGTAGGCTTCGATATCGTCAGCCGAAATCTCATCGATCTGCCTTCCTCTGAACTTGGGAAATAGCAGGAGCGACCTGCTCGATGTTTTATACCTCGTGTATGTGCGGGGATGGTCCTTGTGTTCCTGTTCGGACCAGGTAAGAAACTGGGCCATCGCCTCATTGAACAAAGGAACTGTCGGTCGATGATTCCAAACCGTCTATTCGCCAACGCTGTGCGAAATGCTGCCGCGACGCCTTCAGCACTTACCTTGTTTGTATGCTTGGTTGACTTTCGGTAGAGTTTTCCTGCAAATCGAAGCTTGAACCAATACACTCTCCCTCGTTTGTAAACCTTCAATGTTTGCCTCCGGTCCGTTTTTGTGTAATTTTCCTCGTAGCTTGCTTGTTCCTAAGTTCCTTGCGCCGTGCGACCCTTTTCTGCTCGCCGTGCTCTCTCCACCAGTTCAGTTTGTGAATGCGTTGCCCATAGGCGAGACATGCCGGCCGATCACAGAATCGCTGCGTTTTCTTATGGCGAAGAAAGTATGGACTTGGGCAATCAGGATTTGCACACTTGGTCATTTTGGGCAGTACTCCCAATATCACCATGACGAGCACATGTCGTAATTCGATGTGTGGAAGAGGCAGCTGCGTTCCGTGAATATCAATGAATAGCAATTTAATTTTGCCGAGCCGCCGACGAGGCGTGTTCCAGCCGCTCATGATTTGCGCGGTTACTGCTTTGCCATTTTCGAAAATGTTCCTCAATTCATCGCGAATTGTCAGGAGTTCTTCATCCGTTTCGTAAATGAGTAACTTCCTCTCCCACGATGCTCTGAATCGCTTCATCAGGTCGGGTGTGGGCCTGTGACCATGCCGATCGAAGTTATAGAGCGCCAATAGTTCATCCTTTTCCGAAAGCCCCCCGGTGATCGGCGGAGGTGGCCCGAGGTTTGCCAGATCTTCCATTGCCGCTTTCCCACATTCCCACCAGAAAGTCTGTAACTCAGAACGAATCGACCTCTGAAATCCCGATGCCATACCCACCTTGCTAGAGTCATCGCGCCAAGCGTGTGCGCGGGTATCTGCTAGAGCTATTTTTAACGTGACTCTAGGCCATTCCTAGATATTATTTCAAGTTGAAATTCGTTTAAGTGCGCTGGGGATGTTGAAAGAGGATTTATGGCCATTCAAAAGCTCTACGAATTGTCCCAAGTCGCCGAAATCACCGGGCTGACGCTTGGCAGCGTTCGACAATACGTTGCCCGTGGTGTGATTCCGGCATTGTACTTAGGTCGAAAGCGCGTGGTGCGTGCCGATGTCCTCGAGCGGATCTGTACAGAGGGTCTCACGACGACGCCAATACCAAAGTCAGTGCACGTGACGGAGAAACGTCATGAGAGCTGATCGCCTTCTCGCCCATAGTAGAAGGCCAACGGAACAATCCGACGAAAATATCCAGCATGACGAAGATGAAGTACTCGCCATCGCTGACGATGATGCCGGACCGTTATTACTAATCGAGCAAGTAGATGCGATCTGCAGGAAGATCGAACCGCACAGATGGGGAATCTACAAAAAAGATGGCCTCGTTTTTCATTTCCAGGTGATTGAGCCCATCGAATTCGCTGGCGTCAGGCTCAAGATGTATGTGCAGCGAAAGCCGGAATGGAAAAAGCATCCGATGCCGCGCTCGTCGAAGCTCTACAAATGCGCCTCTGTTGCGCTAGGTCGGCGCGCAGAACGAAAAGACAACATCGTTTATGGACTGTGGCTGAATCACCTATTTCGTTGTGAGGTTCGCCCAGCACAGAGCGAGGACGGCGAGCTTTACTCGGTAATCCACAAGCTAATCGAGAGGATAGCGTGACTCCCTCTACCTTTACCCTTACCCCATGTACCTTAACCCCACCCGCACCCTACTTCTGTATACCTAAGCGAGTGAAAAGAACTGGCGTGAGGGCTAAAGATTTGTTGAGTTTCCTTGGGAGACAAACCCAAGGAATAAACCAGCGCTCTACAGCCGGAGCCGTCTCGTCACAAGGCGACTCCGGCGACGCTGTGGGATAGGAGGACCAGCCTTCGAATTTTTCAAACGAACAATCGCTACGTCACAGGCAGAATTTGTCGCGAGCTATTCAACGACTGGGGTAGAAGTTGAAAAAGAATAATAGAGGAGTACTCCCCGAGGAAAAGCTCCTTACGACACCTTAAGACATTATCGTTCCAAGAGTGATGTGAGAGATCAACGCTCGGTCTGCCCGCCCACCAGCAATGAAAACCTACCATGTGCTGGAAGACGATTTAGGTCCTTCGGTTTGATATCCCTACGGGGTTGGTAAGTTAATTTAATGCCAATTTAATTCCTCCACGTCAATTAGCAGTGATGACGTAAGAAGCAGGGAGGCGCCATGAGAATTCGAAAGGGTCTTTTTACCGCAGCAATTGCCTTAACTCTAATAATGACAAAGCTGGACGTACCTCAGGCCACCGCGGCCCAGCGGGTTGTGGTGGTCCGGCCGTACCGCGTTTACCGCCCGGTGTGGGGACCGACCTTTTACTATCCATCGTGGTACTACCCATATTCGTACCCATATTCGTATGGGTGGCGGCAGGTCTACATTGCAGCCCCACGTACGGGCACTGTTAAGATTCAAACACGCTTGAAAGATGCAGGAATCTACGTTGACGGCGGTTTTGCCGGAATGACGGGAAAGCTTAAGGAATTTTCCCTGCAACCCGGCAATCACGACATTGAAGTTCGGAATGCCTCCGGACAAACGTTGTTTCATGAGCGAGTCCAGGTACTCCTCGGAAAAACGGTAGAAGTGAGGCTGTAGGCAAACGCTTCAAGGAGGAATCGAGGCCTTTATGAGAGACAAATTGAGATTACATTACGTAATAGCGATTGCCGGTTTGTTGCTGATCCAAAGTTCAGTGGTTCTATTTGCACAGGCGCCCCAGCCGGTGAATCCCGTCCAGGCCGGAGAACCCATTCCAGTGCTGTCGCCAAATGAACTCGACAGCCTGGTTGCTCCGATCGCGCTCTATCCAGATCCATTGATCAGCCAGATACTCGTCGCTGCTACTTATCCCCTCGAAATCGTCGAAGCGCACCAATGGCTCCAACGCAATCCTGGTCTCACTGGACCTGCCCTCACGCAGGCCGCCGAGGCGCAAAACTGGGATCCCAGTGTGCAGGCGTTAATGATGTTTCCTGACGTCCTGAAACGCCTGAACGAGGACGTCACCTGGACGAGAAATCTCGG
>DATFXZ010000443.1:0-5352 GCA_035315305.1 Terriglobia bacterium
TACGGTGGTCATGGAGTGGCGAGTACGTTCTACACGGGCATCCTTCAGCCAACGACGTATACATTACCTCACTACAGATTTGAAGCCGTTCGAGTTTTCACCAATAAGGCGCCCTGCGGTCCGAAGCGCGGCCATGGCACTCCTCAGCCACGCTGGGCCCAGGAGATCCAATTGGACAAGATCGCCGACCACCTGGGGTTGGACCCGGCAGAGATGCGCAAACAGCACCTCATTTCGCCAAACTCGATTACGGCAAATTGGATTCGTATCGGCACCCTCGCTTTGGGCCAGTGCATCGATAAAGTCGTGGCGGGCTCGGGCTGGAAAGACAAGTTCCGAAAGCTGCCTCACGGAAAGGGAATCGGGATCGCGTGCAGTGCTTACATGACCGGAACCCAGACTCCAATCTATTTCAACAAGATGCCGCAGTCCGGCGTGCAATTGAAACTCGATCGCAGCGGCCTGGTAACCGTCTTTTGCGGATCTGCGGAAATTGGTCAGGGTTCCGATTCGATTCTTGCGTATATCGTCGCCGAAGTGTTCGGGATTGATCCTAGTGATATACGCGTCGTCACGGGCGATACCGACCTCACACCAGTGGATCTCGGCAGCTATTCCAGCCGCGTGACTCTCATGACCGGCAATGCTGCCATCGAGGCCGCTGAACGCGCGCGGCACTTCTTGCGCGAGGCCGTTGCCGCAAAACTCGAGGTTCCAGCTGAGAGGCTGTCGTTCGCGGATCGGCGCGTTTTTGATACGGAGAATCCGCAAAAAGGTGTCAGCTTTGTCGACGCCGTCTGGCTTGCCGAGGAAAAGTATGGAACGCTGGGCGCGACCGGCTCGTACAAGCCGCCTGCAGCGCCAGGAAAATACAAAGGCGCCACCATTGGTCCCTCGCCGGCCTTCAGTTGTACTGCGACTGTCGCCGAAGTCGAGGTCAATCCGGAAACGGGAATCATTGTCGTACCGCGCATCTGGATTGCGCACGACATCGGTCGGGCCATCAATCCCGTGCTGGCCGTGGGACAAGTAGAAGGCTGCGTTTATATGGGCCTTGGCGAAGCGTTAATGGAAGAGATGACCTACCGCGGTAACCGCAACCTCGTTCATAAATTCCCTTCTTTCCTCGAATACAAGAGCCCGACGACGCTCGAGATGTGCGACGTGATCACATATCTGATCGAGGAACCCGACGCCAACGGACCATTCGGCGCAAAGGAAGTAGGCCAAGGGCCGCAGTTACCGGTTCCTCCGGCAATTTCTAATGCCGTTTACGATGCAGTGGGCGTTCGTATCGATGAGATTCCAATGACGCCCGACAAAGTGCTGAAAGCGATCCGAGCCAAAGCGAAAGGTCAGGAGGGCAGATACGGACCTTCCGCGTTTCCGACGTGTCCAATGCCCCCCGCCATGGTTGTGCCGACGCCATTCCAAGGCGGTGACGGCAAGGCGACAGAAAGCGAACCGGCGCTGTCGAGGAAATAGGAGAAGCAATACTGAAATGCTGCGACTTCCCAAATTTCGCTATCTTCAACCGAGGTCTGTCACCGAGGCCATTCGTATGATGGCCGATAACGGTCCCGACGCAATGTTCGTGGCAGGAGGGACAGACTTGTATCCCAACATGAAGCGACGCCAGCAAACGCCGAAGGTTGTCATCGGGCTGTCCCAGGTCAAGGACCTCTGCACTATGAAAGGCCAGCCAAAACAAGGAATCACCTTGGGAGCAAGCCTGACATTGGCCGACGTTACAGCCGATACCCGCATCCAATCCGCTTACCCGGCAGTTGCGAAAGCTGCCGAGTTAATCTCCACACCCTTGCTGCGAAACATGGGCAGCATCGGAGGAAACCTTCTGCTCGATACGCGATGCAATTACTATGACCAGAACTACGAATGGCGCAAGGCGATTCACTTTTGCATGAAGAAGGATGGCGAGATCTGCTGGGTCGCTCCCTCCAGCCCCCGGTGCTGGGCCGTGCAATCCAGCGACTGCGCTCCGGTGATGGTGGCGATCGGAGCGAAAGTGAAACTGGTTTCAAGCTCGGGAGAACGCGTGATATCCGCTGCGGAACTCTACAACGATGACGGAATCCGGCATCTGAACAAGCGGCCCGACGAACTGCTGACCGAGATTCGTCTGCCGCCCGTCAACGGTTGGCGAGCTACCTACTGGAAGCTCCGGCGCCGCGGGTCCTTCGACTTCCCGGTTCTTGGCGTGGCCACTTCGCTGAAGCTTTCCGAAGACGGAACGGTCGAGGATTCAAGAATCATCCTGGGCGGCGTCGGCTCGCATCCCGTCGAGGCGGTAGCAGCGCAGAAAGTAATTGCCGGCAACAAACTCACGGAAGACGTCATCCGCGAGGCTGCCCAAGCGGCATATCAACCAGCCAAGCCGCTCGACAACACCGATTTCGCAATGACGTGGCGTAAAGAAATGGCGCGGTTCTACGTCTCCGGCACACTTCGGGAACTGGCAACCTAAGGTTAGAGAAGGAGGCCGTCCCCGGATCAGCGTTTCATCTATGACTTCCTCGAAATACTTTCCAACTCTGGCACGCGGTACCCGAGTCCGCTTTACCCTGAAGGCCGACCATCCCAAGAGCGGCCAGTACTGCACTATTCTTGGCGCTCTTCCGAACCCATCTGGATGTGCCGAGAATCAGTGGTACGACGTTCGCTTTGACGATCAATCGTTAGCCCGTTTGGTTGAACGGTATCTTCAAGAAGAAGTGAAAGCGGACAGCGGCGAGACCGCCGCTTATAAATAGGAGCATTTCATCACAGACTGGATTTTTGGAGTCGATAACCACTTCAGAGTCAGGCTTTCCAACATCCGGCTCACTCGCCGGCAAGCTCCGATACTTCTCGTATGTAGAGGTGGGATCCTCACTGTTGGCAATCATCAGCCGAGCCTTCTCACTACAAGAGGAACCCTCGTTTTTGATGAAGACGATGACCTTTCTAGGATGTAGAACAACAAAAATAACCACACAGCGACAACAGCGTCGTGCAGCTTCGTGCCTCTTTGGGTCAAGAAGCGAGCTGAGGCCATCACACACCAATCTCGCGTGCACACCTGTTGAGCGCTCAATAGGCCACGGAACAATTGAGGGCAGAAGGTGCAGCACTGAAGAAAAGAGCGGCGGAACTACGGAAGCTCGAAAGTGGGATAACTGAGAGACTCAAACGGCTCTTGAATCGAGGGACAACCGCCAAAAGTGCTGGGAATATCCAGAATAGTTTTCCTCGCATAAGCGACTCCCGTCATCCGTGCTTATGCTACATCAGCCATTGATATAATTCGCCGCATCATGAACATTCTTGCTACGCACAATCGCCGCAAATTTCTGAGAAACGCGGGCAACCTTGCTGTCGGCGGGTTTGCGTCCACTGCCATAGGGCAGCAAGTTCCCAAGCCGCCGGTTGCACGCCGCCCCCAACGCGTCGCCGTGATCGGTGTAGGACACTACCACGCCACACTCGCCCCGTTCTATCTCCGAATTCTTCAGAACGAGAAGCTCGCTATCGTCGGCGTCCATGATCCGGACCATGGAGTCGCGGAAGATCGGGCTAGGCGCTGTGGCAGCACAGCGTACACCGACTACCGCGCGATGATCGACAAGACCAAGCCGGATTTCGTCCTCTCGCTGAATCGTCATGTCGACATGCCCGCTCCGTTTCGCTTTCTGGTGGACAGCGGAATTCCTTTTCTCGCGGAAAAGCCATGGGGGATAGACGACGGTACGGTAAATGACCTCGCCGATTATGCAGAAAAGAAAAATGCGTGGGTAACGGCTCCCATGTCGTTCCGCTACAGCTGGTGGGCCGAGAACGCCAGAAAGATGCTGAAGAGCGGCCAACTCGGCACCGTTTCGCACATGCTCGTCCGTTTCAACCAACCCGGCATCCAGCGATACATCGACGAAGGCAATTCGTGGATGCTGAACAAGGCCGAAGCGGGCGGTGGAGCGCTGCTGAATCTAGGGTTCCATGGCTTCGATTTGTGTCGCTATATCACAGGCGAAGATCCGAAAGTCGTATCGTCGGTCACCAGTCACTCGATCTGGAAGCGTGAGGTGGAGGACTACGCATTCGTCACGCTGCGCACATCCAGCGGCATCGTGTTCCTGAACGAGGCGAGCTACACATTTCCGACGACCGGCTCGGATAGCGAACGCAAGATCGCCGCGGCGAAAGCACTGGTGAGAGCAACGACTAACGGCGACGGAGTGCAGATCATCGGCCCCGGCCGCGATGAGACACTCATGGCCCCGCCCACTTACGTGGGGAGTTGGGTCGGCGTGGTGAAAGATTGCCTCGATCGAATTGAACGTGGCGAACCGCCGTCGGCAAGTGTTCGTGACTGCGCTCGCGCCGTGACACTCACGTTCGACGCCTATCGTATGGCGGGCGAGAAGTAACCGAGTCTATTTGTCGCTCACCGATTGCCTGTCCGGACCGTATGTCGGACCGTGTACCGTGCGATGCGACATGTACAGCCACTTGCCGTCGTGCTTCCGATAAACGCGCTCGAACCAAACCGAGAACCACAACTGGTCGGGCTTGCCGGTTCTGTTCTGGGCAACGTAACGGCCATAGGTAATGGCGATATCGCCGTGCATTTCAACTTTCACAGAGTCGAGATCGCGCACGTTGTATTGCTTGTTCTCTACGCGCTTCAAGAACGCGGCGCGATCGTCCACCATGAGCGGCCTTCCACCTGTCGTCCACCCATCTCCGTGGGTGAACGAAAGATCAGGCGCGCTGACGCGCTCTACATACGCGACGTCGCCGCGCACGACCGCCGCTTCCATCGCTCGCTCGAATGCCAACACTTCCGCCGCAGCGGATGACGCGTCCGTGATCGCAGACGCTGGCGTTGCCTTCAACGAAACTGTGGATGACTGTTGGCCGAATGCTGCGCACGCAAGTGCACCGACAATAAGAACGACCGGCAGGAGTGGCTTATTCATGCGCGAAATTCTATCACTGGGAGTTTTTGACGTCGCAATATCCAAAACTTGGCAGCGCGCATGGTAAGCGGCGGCGCGAGGCGGGTTGTTTCACCAGCAAACCGAACGTCCGCATCCGGTTCTCCCAGGACAAGCACACCCGCGACGGCTCCGATCACTGCACTGAGGACGATCAACAATAACGTGGGCATAGGAGAATGATAGGATCTCCGTACTGAGTGTCGTCGGCTTAACTAACACGATGCTTTTTCGGCAGCGAACTTTCTTAATGGAATAAACGGAAACTTGGACGGAAAGCTAGGACGCTAAATTATTGATCCTAAGAGCGGGAGACGGGGATCGAACCCGCGACGTCCAGCTTGGGAACTCGGCATTC
>DATFXZ010000444.1:0-3829 GCA_035315305.1 Terriglobia bacterium
AAGACGGCGCAATCACCTTTTCGCCTGACAGCCGCTCCGTCGTGTTCGTTTCCAACCGTGAAGGCAAAGACAAGGAGATGATGAGTACCAACCGTGATGTCTGGCTGGTTCCGATCACGGGAGGTGAATTAAAGAAGATCACAACGAACCCGGGTGCGGATCAACAACCGGTCTTCTCTCCAGATGGGAAATTACTGGCGATCAAATCTCAACGCCGCGCGGGATTTGAATCCGATCGTTGGTATTTGGATCTGTACGATCAGGCGACGAACACAAAGCATACATTGTTCGAATCTCCTGATCTCTCCATTGACGAGTTCGCTTTTTCCGCCGACGGCCACACGATCTTTTTCACCGCCGCTGACAAGGGCTTAGCCAATTTGTACAGCGTTCCGATCAGAGGCGGTACGCCGAACCTTGTAGCGAAGGGCGGAACGATTTCGCAGATTCATGCAGGACCGGATTTCATTGTCTATTCGAAGTCGACGCTCACCTCTCCGCCTGACCTGTTTCGTGTTTCGCCCGATGGTAGTGGACTGAAACAACTAACAAACGAGAACGCGTCGTGGCTGAATCAAATCACACCACCGCAACACGAAAGCCTCACCGTGACAGGAGCGGCAGGCGCTCCAATTCAATTTTGGCTGCTCAAGCCACCTAATTTCGATCCCGGGAAAAAATATCCTGCGGTATTTCTCATTCACGGCGGACCGCAGGGTGCGTGGGATGATGGCTGGTCGTATAGATGGAACCCGGCATTGTGGGCTTCGCAGGGTTGGGTGATTGTCGCTCCGAATCCGCGCGGCTCCACAGGTTTTGGCCAAAAATTCGTCGACGAGATTTCACAGGATTGGTGCGGAAAGGTCATGACCGATCTGAACGCGGTGTTCGACACGGTCGTGAAGCTGCCATACGTCGATGCTCAGCGCACGGGAATTGCCGGCGCAAGTTACGGCGGATACGCCGTGGACTGGCTCATTGGACATACAGATCGTTTCAAAGCTGCGGTATCGCACGATGGTGTCTTCAACCTTGAAACGATGTCGCTCGAAAGTGAGGAACTGTGGTTCACCGATTGGGAATCCGGCGGACCGCCGAATAGCGCCGCAGCTCGCCGCCATTTCGCGCGGTGTTCGCCGCACTTGTCGGCCGCGAATATCAAGACACCGACGCTTGTGATTACGAACGAGCAGGACTTCCGCGTCCCGGTCGATCAGGGCCTACAGCTCTTCACCGCCCTTCGGCGGAACAGAGTACCGTCCGAGGCTCTTGTCTTCCCGGATGAAGGCCACTGGGTTCTTAGCGCTCTGAACAGCAAGCGTTGGCACGAAACCGTTTTCGGCTGGATGAAAAAGTATTTATAGCGGAGATTTTCATGCGAATTGGAATTTTGCATCCGGGTGAAATGGGTATCTCCATTGCAGCCTCTGCGAAAAATAGCGGGTGCGAGGTGTTCTGGGTTTCCGAGGGCCGAAGTGCCGCCACACGGGAACGCGCAGCAAAGTTCGGGCTTCGAGATGCTCACACCGTCGAAGAATTATGCCTGGAATGTCCGATCATCTTGAGCGTTTGCCCGCCGCATGCTGCGGAAACAGTAGCGCGGGAAGTTTCAGGCGCCAGGTATCACGGGTTGTTCGTGGATGCAAACGCGATCGCGCCGCACCGGACGATTCAGATGAGCAGTTCCATGATCAAAGCCGATGTAAGTTTTGTCGATGGCGGTATCATCGGCTTTCCTGCCTGGAAGGCACACACGACGTGCCTTTACTTATCTGGACCCCGCGCGCATGAAGTCTCCGACTGCTTTTCCGCGGGTCCTCTTGACACAAACGTCCTCGGCGATGAAATCGGAAAGGCCTCTGCACTCAAGATGTGTTACGCCGCAAATACGAAAGGGGCGGTCGCCCTGCTTGCCGGCATCCTCGCAACGGCCGAAGCTCTAGATGTCCGCGAAGCCTTGTTCGATCGATGGAGATCCGAAGACGCCGCGTATCCCGAACAAGTTCTGAAGCGAATCCAGGCCAACGCTCCGAAAGCCTGGCGATTCGTCGGCGAGATGGAAGAGATCTCCCGCACATTCAAAGACGCCGGAGCGCCCGACGGATTCCACATAGCCGCAGCAGATATTTACAATCGGCTCTCGCGATTCAAGGACGCGAAGACTGCGCCCAAGCTCGAAGAAATTCTCGAGGCGTTGCGGCAGTGATGGGCATCAAGAAATTTCGGCGAAGCCCACCTTAGCACCGCAGGCGGGGTGGTCGCTCACAACTAACATTTCGGTGTGCGCGACCATCTCTCCTCACGAGGAGGGGAATGCTTCCGCTACGCGGACACTCGCTGGGAGACTATCGCCGGCAGATACACGTGGAATGTTGTTCCCCTTCCAATCTGGCTCTCCACGTGAATTCGACCGCCGTGCGCACGAACGATACGGTAGGCCACTGATAAACCAAGACCGACGCCGGGAATATCTTCTCTCGCTCGGGACCTGCGGAATGGCTCGAAGACATAAGGGATTTCATCTCGCGGGATACCCATACCTTCGTCGGAGACTTCAAACAGCGCGTCGTCACCGGCCTTTGCCAAACTTAGTGAAATTTTGCCTCCGCCAGGCGAATACTTAATCGCATTGCTGATGAGGTTATTCAGCACTTGTTCAATTCGAATATGGTCGCAGTGGAGCGGAATGGGTGTATCCGGCAGATTCAGCGCGAATTCATGCATCTGCGAGGAAGAACTAAACAAATTGAAAACTTCTCGAGCGATCCCACGGGCATCATATTCTTCCAGCCGTAACTCGAGACTTCCAGCCTCGATTTTGGAAGAGTCGAGAAGATCGCCCACCATGCGATCAAGGCTCGTTACTTGCCTTTTGATGACGCCGTTTAAGCTGGAGAGCCTGTCCGACGTAACACCCGGACCGGAAAGCACATCAGCGGAGATCTTTAACGCGTTCAGCGGATTCCGAAGATCATGCGCGACGGCAGCGAGGAACGCCGCCTGATTGTGGTGCTGGCGTGCAAGTGCATCTGCCATTTCGTTAAATTGTGACGCGATGCCCCGCAGCTCTTCCGGGCCGTCCACGGGGACACGTGCAGTCTTGTCACCGCCCGCAAAGTTTTTGATTACATTGCGGATTTCAAAGACTGGTCGGAAAGCGACCGCTCTCAACCAGATCAACATGGCCGCTGTGCCGATAAGAAGCACAGCGCCTACGCCGAGACCGATCCGGTCACCCATCTCATCCCATCGTTCGGACTCCTTCAAGGATGCGTCCGCCTGCTCTACGTTCATGTCGACAAACCGCCTCAAAGCAGAGAACGTGTCGTTGAGAGCACTGCTATTGGGTTCCAAGCCTCGCTGCCGCGCCTGAGAAAAATAAATATCGAGGAACTTTTCTGCGTCGTTTAACGCCTTCCCCTCATCGGGAGCATTGACGTATTGCCGCGCGTTATAGATATTTTGCCGGAGATCACGCTCAATGTCGGCCCGCACCAACGGGTCGCTTGTCCGGTCATACCTGAGCAGATCAATTTGCAACTCTTCGGCCAGATGAACGCCGTGCAGACCATCCTCCATATCCAAAGTTGCACGGTGTAAATGGCTCGTGAGCAAAACCAAAGAGAGTCCGGCACCCACAGCCAAAGTAGACAACGTGATTACAAACAGCGATAAACCGCGACGAAGACTCATGCATCCTGACCTCGGTCGAACGTTCGACCGTCGCTATTTTTCTGTGTTAGCCATCCGAAAGAGACTCTTACGGGACGATTTGGTTAGTCGATGTATTCGCGCTTGAATGTGGTGCAGGTCGTCCGCGAGTACCATT
>DATFXZ010000445.1:0-3269 GCA_035315305.1 Terriglobia bacterium
TGAGCATTCCATTTGCGTTGTTTTCCCTTTGGATCAGCCACTCGCGGCTGGATTTGTTCAGTGGTTTGGGAATTTTGCTGTTGTTCGGCATCGTGAAAAAGAATTCGATTTTGCAGATCGATTACACGAATACGCTTCGTACACGTGGACTTGAACGGCATGAAGCCATTGTTGCGGCTAATCACGCTAGGCTTCGTCCAATCCTGATGACGACCTTCTCGATCGTTGCCGGTATGATCCCCATCGTACTCAGCCGTGGACCTGGCGCGGGGTCTCGAGCGCCGATCGGCATCGTCGTCACCGGCGGGCAGCTGCTCTGCTTGCTGCTCACGCTCCTCTTTACGCCCGTGGCGTATTCGCTATTTGATGATCTGGCCACTCGCTTCAGGAGAAGAGTTCCCATTTATAACGACGCAGCGGAGCCGATGAAGGCGGATTAGCGGGTTAAGTCTTTGTAAACTCGTAATCTGCAAAGAGAATTCATCGTATTAATTGATATGAGACAGCTATTGACGAAGAAGAAATCACTCATTGCAGTAGGACTTGTAATTGTTGTCGCAATTTTAGCCTTTGCAGCCAGAAAGCAAAGGACGCCCGCAAGTCAGTACTTTACCGCTCGTGTAGAGAGTGGTCCCTTGCGCAAGGTCGTGAATGCTACCGGAGTTGTGCAGACCGTCGTTACGGTCCAAATTGGTAGCCAGGTTTCAGGCCAGGTTGAGGAGCTCTATGCGGACTTTAATTCCATTGTGAAACGAGGACAGCTTCTCGCCAAACTCGACGCTCGGAACTTTCAGGCGCAGGTCGAAAACTCTCAGGCCAGCGTGGCGGCGGCTCGCGCGCGGGTTCGCAGCGCGGAAGCCGACCAACGGACGCAGGTTGCCAACCTGCAGAGTGCGCGCGCAAATCTCGAAGCCGCACGAGTCGCGCGCGACAATACCGCCGTACTTTTTCAGCGCGCGTCCGAATTGAACAAAGGCGGGGTTGTCTCCAAAAACGATTACGACAATGCGAAGGCGAACGCCGATTCGGCAGTGGCGAAGTATGAGCAGGCCCAAGCTGCCGTAGAGCAGGTCGAAGCGCAGAGCAATGCATCAGCGGCGCAGCTTGAACAGACACGTGCGCAGCTTCAACAGGCAGAGGCCGATCTCGCTAGAGCGAAACTGAACCTCGAGTACTGCAATATTTACTCGCCGGTCGATGGCGTCGTTATTTCGCGCAACATTGATGTGGGGCAAACGATCGCGGCAAGTCTGCAGTCGCCGACATTATTCACGATCGCAAACGATCTCACGCGAATGCAGGTGAACGCGAATATCGATGAAGCCGATATTGGGAACATTTCCGATCAAGCGGACGTAAGGTTTACCGTCGACGCTTATCCGAACGAGGGCTTCAGAGGCCGCATTTCCGAGATCCGGTTGAACCCACAGACGGTACAAAACGTCGTTACGTACAGTGTGATCCTAGGCATTGAGAATCCCGATATGAAGCTGAAGCCCGGTATGACGGCGAACATCACCATCACCGTAGACCAGCGTGCAAACGTCTTGAAGGTGGCGAATGCCGCTTTACGCTACACGCCTCCAGGTTTTCAACGCGATGACTTCAGAACCGAGCGCGTGCCAGGCTTGGCATCCGAAACGGAGTCTGACGAAAACTCGGGCTTCAGCCGTAAACCGCAAACGCCGGCCCCGGTCTTAGCGCCCGGACAAAAGTGGGATCCAACGCAGAAGATCAAGTTCGCGGCTCCCAAACGAGCGGTACAAAGGCCGGGAGTTGTTTTTGTTCTTGACGAGCAACAAAAGCCACAGCAGAGAAAAGTCCTCCTGGGAATAACAGACGGCTCCTCAACCGAGGTTATTTCCGGTGAGATCCAGCCCGGCGATGCCATCATCATCGGCGACAGCTCACAGGCTGGGCAGACACAGGCCGCACCCAGTGGCCCGCCCTTCTTCCCAGGCTTTGGACGAGGTGGCGGCGGACGAGGCCGAGGAAATTAATCATGAGCAGCCGAATAGAGACCGTAAGCCGCGAAGCGCCGCGAAATGCTGCTCAAGATATCGTTATTCTCCTGGAGCGTATCCATAAGGTTTATCGAATGGGAGATATCGAGGTTCATGCGTTGCGTGGTGTGTCGCTGGAAATCAATCGCGGTGAATTCGTGGCCATTATGGGACCTTCCGGTTCCGGGAAGTCGACCATGATGAACATCATCGGCTGCCTCGATCGTCCGACGAAGGGACAGTACTTCCTGGAAGGCGTCGATGTATCCACAGTGGATAAAGCCGGGCTCGCCGATATCCGGAACAAGAGCGTCGGATTTGTTTTTCAGAGCTTCAATCTCGTTCCCCGGACATCCGCACTGGAAAATGTCGAGCTGCCGTTAGTCTATGCAGGCGTTGGATCGAGCGAGCGGGTTCGCAGAGCCCGCGCCGCACTGACTGAAGTCGGTCTGTCGGACCGCGAAAAGAATATGCCGAATCAATTGTCCGGCGGACAGCAGCAGCGTGTCGCTTTGGCTCGGGCTTTGGTGAATAATCCATCGCTCATTTTGGCCGACGAACCGACGGGAGCTCTGGATACCCGCACGTCCGTTGAAGTCATGGAAATATTTCAGCGTCTGAACAGCGAACGCCGTCTAACCATCGTCGTTGTGACACACGAGCCGGACATCGCTCAGTATGCCAAGCGCATCATTCAATTCCGAGATGGTCGGATTCATCGCGATATTCCGGTTGAAAATCGAAAGGACGCGAGCGAAGTCCTTCAGCAACTGCCTGTCGAACACGACGAGGATGAAGAATGAATCTGCTGGCCATCATCAAGGTCGCTGCGCGTGCGTTAGGCCGGAACAAGTTGCGTACAGCATTAACCATGCTTGGCATCATTATTGGCGTCGGTGCGGTGATCGTGCTGGTGTCTATCGGACAAGGCGCCCAAGCCATGGTCCTGGATCAAATCAGCAGTATGGGCACGAACATGATGTATGTGATGCCTGGGAATATGATGTTCGGGGGCGCAGCTATGGGCGCCGGCGCGGCGGCCACACTGACGGACGACGATGTGAACGCCATGGAGCGCGAGGTTCCCACCATAGCCGCCGTGTCCCCCGTGGTGAACGCGTCCGGGCAATTGGTTTTCGGGAATCAAAACTGGTTTGTCCGTATCCAAGGCACCAACGAGAAGTTTCCCGAAATTCGAACATGGAAGGTCGAACAAGGTGACTTTTTCACGGATGCGGATGTCCGATCCGCGGCGCGAGTCATTGT
>DATFXZ010000446.1:0-6131 GCA_035315305.1 Terriglobia bacterium
CCCCCCGGAGGGGTGACCGGATGGTAGCCGGGGGTTAAACGGGCACCAGCGAGCGCAACCCCCGGTTGAAAGACTCCGCCGTACCTCTGGCTAAGTTCCTCGCACCGCTCTGCGGTGCATCAAATTGCCTCACTATCGAGCGTTCGCAGATGCTCGAGAATGCGCTTGCCGCGGGGCGAAAGGCGATAGCCCACTTCCAAGCTTTCGGTTAAACCAGACTCTTTGAGTTTGCGGATGTCGAGTTTGAACACTGGCCGATCCAAACCCATTTCTGCAGCCAAAACCGTGGACACGACCGCCGGATTGCAGTCGATTAACTCCAGCGCTTGACGAGTCCACGGGCCGTGCGAACTTGCCTTGTCCAGCCGGGACAGGCGTCTCAACAATGCATCGATTTCTGGCGGCGCGAGATCGCCTTTCTGGCGCAACGCGATGCGCCGATCGGCGCCGGCGAACCGAAAGTCGATCCGATAAAGCGTCCCGTCGCCGTATTTCGAAAGTTCGGCGAGAAGCTCGTCTCGATTCCGATATCCAGCAAGTCTGGCGTCGTGCGCGGTGATCGACCTTTCATTGATTTCTTTGGCCGACACCACCTCAACCTCCCCGAATGGCTGTCGATATCGATTGCCTGCTACAACCTGCAAACGCTTCCAGCGGCGAAACGTTCTGGTGATCGAACCATCGACAACGCCCGAATGGAAGCGGACCTTGAACAGCATGCGGTCAGATTGTACTCGTGCCGGCACAGCGAAGCTCCCGAAACAGATTGACCATGGATCTTAGTACGATATATCGTGAGTAATATCGTAAGTAATAACGGAGGCATCAATGCGTGGACGGCGTGAGAACTGGGACTTTAGCGAATTCTTCACGGACTTTGGTCCGAAGGTATGGGCTGGGGCGTGGGGGCGTGGCCCCCGGCGGCGAAATCAGATGTTCGAATCAGGCGAGGTGAAATACGTCATCCTTCGCCTGCTGAAAGAAAAACCGCGACACGGATACGAGATCATGCGAGCGCTGGAGGAGAGGATGGGCGGCTGCTACACGCCTTCGGCGGGCACGGTCTACCCGACTCTCCAATTGCTTGAGGATCAGGGCTACATTCGCGGCGTCGAAACCGAAGGCAAAAAGGTTTATCACGTGACGCCCGAGGGCGAGAAATTTCTCGCTGAGCATCGCGACATATTAGATGACATCTTCGAGAGGATTCGCGACACCGTGCGGGATTTCGCGGGCGGAGACATGGGCGAGCTGCACAGTGCGTTCGCTCGAGTCGCGCGAGTGACGTTTGGCAGAGCCTGGCGCAAAGGACCGGAACACCCCGCGTTGAAGCGAGTCTCCGATATTCTGAGGAAGGCGGCTGATGATATCGAAACGGCGTGGGAAAACTGATGCTGAATGCTAGAGCGAAGCGTGACGCAGTATACTAGAGTACCCACGAGGCACCCCAAAATGCCTCCATGGTGTGCCGTATTTTTTGATTCCAAAAGAAATGGAGGAGATGAAACCATGTCCCTACGCATAAACGACGAAGCCCCTGATTTCACCGCTGAAACCACACAAGGTCCGATCCGTTTCCATGAATGGATCGGCGACGGTTGGGCGATCCTGTTTTCGCACCCTAAAGACTTCACTCCCGTGTGCACTACGGAACTTGGATACATGGCCGGACTTCAACCCGAATTCACAAAACGCAACGCCAAGATTCTAGGCCTGAGTGTGGACCCAGTGACTAGTCACGGAAAATG
Organism: Terriglobia bacterium; assembly: GCA_035315305.1. Classification (GTDB taxonomy): domain Bacteria; phylum Acidobacteriota; class Terriglobia; order 20CM-2-55-15; family 20CM-2-55-15; genus 20CM-2-55-15. The sequence continues at coordinate 1,749 of DATFXZ010000446.1, forward strand.
GTCCAAGGATATTGAAGAGACCCAGGGTCACAAGGTGAATTACCCGCTGATTGGCGATCCGGAACTCAAGGTTGCGAAGCTTTATGACATGCTGCCGGCCGATGCGGGAACCACTTCCGAAGGCCGCACGCCGGCGAACAACGCAACGGTGCGGACGGTGTTCGTCATCGGTCCCGACAAGAAGATCAAGCTGATGCTCAGCTACCCGATGAGCACCGGCCGCAATTTCGACGAAGTGCTTCGGGTTCTCGATTCGATTCAGCTCACCGCGAAACACAAAGTTGCGACGCCGGTAAACTGGAAGCAGGGCGAGGATGTGATTATCCTGCCGACAGTATCGGATGACGAAGCCAAACAAAAATTTCCTCAGGGTTGGAAGGCGCCTAAACCCTACCTTCGAGTTGTGCCTCAGCCGAAATAGTTTCACCACGGAGACACAAAGACACAGAGAGGGCCGCGTTAGATGACTGTTGATCGCGGCCCTCTCTGTGTCTTTGTGTCTCTGTGGTGACACCCATTAAGGTGCCAGAGGCTCGACACGGACAATTGTGTTGCCGTGCTGATCACCGAGCCACAGGCTCGAGAACGTTCCGGACTTCTGCACCTCTACATGGCGAACGTTGGTCTCATGCGGCAGCAGATACTCCGTGAATTCGCCCGTCTGCACATTCAGCCGGACAGCAAGATCGTTGTCCATTCCCGCTGTCCAGACATATGTCTTGTCATCAAACTGTGCGTCGTACGGACGGGTCCACGGCGTAGGTACCTTCCACTCGGAAATCTTGTTTGTCTTCGGATCGAACATCGCCAAACCGTTTCCGTGAAATACACCACACCACAAGCGGTCTTGCGAATCGAGATGTCCGCGTCTGCAGCCGGCCCCTTTCGTCGGGAAGTCGTACCAGGTCGTCTTCAGCGTCTTGCCGTCGGTGACCCAGATCTTGTCGTTGTTCATGTGCATGCCGTACATGTTGTTCTTCGAATCCGCAACGACGTCGTACGCCAGAGCAAGCGGGCTGCCTGGTGGATAGGTCACGCGGGTCCAAGTGTTGCTTGCCAAATCGATATGCCATGTGCCGCCTGCTTCGCCTGTAGCGAAGGCGACATTGGCCCAGATTTTTCCATCGACGTGCTGGAACGCAGGATCAATCATCGTGAGATGACCGTCTCCAAATTCCGAGTCCAGTATCGGTGGTTTGAACGTCTCCATTTTATCCGTCTTGGGATCGAGCCGAACGATCTGCATCTGCGACATGTTGCCGAAATAAATTCGGCCTTCCTTATCGACGTCGATCTGGAGACCGCCCTGAGCGATCTGTCCGGACCGGTTTTGCGGAACGCGGTACTCGGTCACTTTGCCGGTCTTGAGATCGAGCTTCCCGATAAACTGCGAATTGAAATCCGAGTACCAAACATTTCCTTGCGCATCAAAAACCTCGTCGTGCGGTGATGCATCCGGGCGCGGCAAGTCGTACATCGTGTAGATCACCTGAGTTCCCTTGCCTTTGGGCCGCGGCAAAGTCTTCAGTGGAAATTCGAAAGTGTCCGCCGCACTCAGGTTGATCGAGCTGAGATACTTCCCAAGATTGACTTGTCCCGCCGCTGGCGGACCTATAGGCCCCTCTGAAGGACGCATCCATGGATGCACGAGCGATGAGTTGTTCGTATGCATCGTCATACGTTGAACCACCTGTGCCATTTCATCCGCACTGAAGCGGGAGAACAGCACGCGCTGGAGTGTATGGCAATTGACGCAACCCGCGAGCGCCAGCTTCTGTTCCTGAGTACCCGGAACGCTCATTAGCAACTCGCCATTCGAAAGTTGCATCGCGAGCCTCGACGCGCGTGTCACCTTGCTGAGTTGCAAATCCAATTGCGCGGATTGCGCCGTCACTTCGACTGACGTTTTCGGTAGCTCGTATCCGACCGCCCGAATGCTGATTGTGTATGTGCCTGGGCCCAGCCTGTCACGCGGGAAACTGTATTGGCCCTGCGCGTTGCTCACCACCCAAGTGCTGATGGTCGAGCCCACTTTCTTTGCTCCGACGAGCACACCCTCCATTGCGCCTTCCGCTTGCGACGTCACCTTACCCGTCAGAGCTGATGGAGACGGATTTTGTGCCATCACAAGACCGGCGAAGGCCAGACACAAGAACGTTGCGAGTATCGCCCTACTCATGGCCAAACTCCTTTCTTAATCTGTAGTGGCGCTCGTGAGCGCCTGTCATTCGGCGGTCATAGACCGTCGCTACAACTAAACACCTAGAAGACGAATTTCAACCCGAATTGAATTTCTCTGTTGTGAGTACTCGTCGTTGTAATTCTCCCTCCGGCATCGTTATACGAGCCGTCTTGAAGGATCGGCTGCACGTTCGGCTGGCCGAGATTGGTGTGGTTTAGAACGTTGAAGAACTCGGCCCGGAACGTCAGATTCGTATTCTCCTTCAAGTTGAACCGCTTGAGGAGTGCAGCGTCGAAATTCACCAGGCTGGGTCCGATAATGGTGTTTCTCCCCACATTCCCAAAGAAACCCGGAACCGGCGTACTCAAACCTAACGGATTCGGCAGCGCGAAAGCATACGGATCGAACCAGTGTTCCGCGGTTCCTAACTTTGTACCGTTCGTGCCTATGCCGTGCGTCGGGTTCAGGCTTCTGCCCGGAACCAGATCTGGCCGGTCGGCTGCGCCAGAGTTCCCCGTTCGAGAATAATCAAACATCAACTGGGGTGTCAGCGGTTGACCGGACATAGCCAGGGAAGTACCGGAGATCTCCCATCCCGCAAGCAGCGCTGATGCCGTGCGACTGGCAAAGCGGAAAGGCAACGAATAGGTAACGCTCGAAGAGAAGACGTGCGTCGCATCATGAGCCGCACGGCCCCACTCGCGCGCTGAGTCATCCGGATCTAAGGACGTCGTCGGATCCCTTTGTCCGTTATCGTTCATGTTCAGGCCGCCCTGCTGATCCATGACTTTCGAGAACGTGTAAGCCGCCGTAAATGTCACGCCCGAGCCGCCCTGACGTATCGCTTTCACCTGAAGACCGTCGTAGTGGGAATTGCTGTCGTTGGTTTTGGTCCGGATGCGGTCCCAGTTCGGGTTGCGCCTTGTGATATTGAGCGTGGTGCACGCCGCGGCCGGGCTTGGCCCGAAGCAGTTGGCAGCCGTGGTGTTCCTGGCGGGATACCACTTCTGCCCGTTTACGATTTCATAGTTGGGGTAATTGAGCTGGATGTAGCGCGTGAGATGCCGTCCCTGGGAGCCGACATACGAGATTTCCACCATGGTCCGCTGACCAAGCTGCTGCTGGATCGCAAGACTGTAATTGTATTTCGTGGCGGCGGGCATGGTTGGCCAGATCGGCTCCATCTGAACCGCAGCGAGATTCGAAAGCGTGAGCAAAGGGGCAATATTTGGAAACGTCCCTGCGAGTGCAGTCAGATCGCGGACTCGGAGTCGATGATAGAAGGGTGGATACTTCGAGGTCTGCTGGTTGAATGCAAAGGGAACGACCAAATCGTGATAGATGCCGAATCCAGCGCGCATGACTCTTGAAGCACTCTTGTTCATTTGCCATGCAAAGCCGATCCGCGGCTGGAAATTTTTATCCTGCGTTTTGAAAAACGCGTCAATCGTCGGATAAACCGTCTCCTTCGAATCGTTGATATTCAGAAGGTTCGAGATCTGGTGGTTCGATTCCGTCGGGTCCGTAGTGGTCTCCCATCGCAGGCCCAGGTTCAAGGTGAATCGCGAGCTCATCTTGAAATCGTCTTGCGCATAGAAGCCTAGCATGGTTTGACGGATGCCCTTATAGCCCTCCTCCCCGATCGGCACGCCGCCGAAAAGCTGCGGCTTACCCAGCATGAGGTCCTCGATATTCTGGAACGTGTATTGACCTCTCACTTCCGATTGGACAGTGTTGTTATTTTGGATGCGCTTGACGACTCCGCCGAATTTGAAGTTATGAGCCCCGTTGACCCACGTCAGGTCATCACCAAACTCCCACAGGTTGTAAACCCAGAAGCGTGGATAGTTGGTATCCGATCCGACATCGCCAATCGTGGGTGTTCCGCGCTCCTCGCCGACAGTCATTGTTCCCATGATTTGGCCCGGAACGAATGTCAGCGTCTTCGCGAGGTCAGTCGTGGCAATGGCATCCTGAAATTGAGCGGATCGATTGAAGGCAAACCGGACCGCATTGAGCAACGTCGGCTTAAAAACGGTGTTGCCCTGTAACGTCGCATACTGCCGGCGCGCGCGGGTCTGCACGTCGATGTTGCCCTGCACTTTTGGAGCAGTATTGCTGTCGTCATCGAATTGGTAGCGGCCAAAGAGATTGGTCGACGAAGTGAGTTGGTGATCCACACGGCCCATGAAGAAATCCTG
>DATFXZ010000447.1:0-14577 GCA_035315305.1 Terriglobia bacterium
GACGACGTTGATCGCGTTGTGCCGGCGCTTCAGAACAGTGAGAATGTCTCGCAATGCCGCGCTCTTCGGCGAAGTAACAATTCCGATCTTGCGGGGGAATGCCGGAATCGGCCGCTTACGTTCAGGACTGAACAACCCTTCCTTCTCCAGCTTCTCTTTCAATTGTTCGAATGCGAGTTGTAACGCCCCCAGTCCGGCAGGCTCCAGCACTTCGACAATCAGTTGATATTCCCCTCGGCCTTCGTAAGTACTGACACGCCCGCGAGCGCGAAAGAGCTTTCCATTCTCGGGACGGAATCGAAGCAGACGCGCCGCATTACGAAAGCAAACGGCAGGAAGCTGCGCCCGATCGTCTTTGAGCGTGAAATAGAGATGACCGGCAGAGGATGTTTTGAAATTCGAGAGTTCGCCTTCAACCCAAATATCAATGAACCGGCGCTCGAGGAGCTCTCGAATCTCGTAGCTCAGTTCCGCTACCGAATAGATTTTCCGCTGGAATTCGGCGTTTCGCACGGCGGCAGTATAGTCTATCCGGATGGATCAATCACTGAGGTGGCTTCCGGACGCAGGTGGAACGCCATGGCAGCCATTGGGAGCATCCATCGTCAAGGGGCTGCCCGTTCCGAGCGGATATATCGTGTTGCAATCTGCCTCCGAGGAACAGGTTCGCGCGGCGTATGAGGAATTGAAGAGTCGTGAGAAGACTCATTTCGTTGCCATCCGTGGCGTATCCCATGCCGTGCTCAACGTTTTTGGCCCTGACGCCTTGATTCATTCACTCCGCCGGCTTCTGACGGAATCCCCCGATTCGCCTGTGCTGATCCAGCGCTTGATCCCCGCCATCTGGTGCGGCAAAGCACATTGGCACCGGAAGAATCTACGAATTAAAGCAAACGAGGGCATGATGCTTCTCGACCCGGATACATATCTCGTCAACAGCGCGACGGGAAAGTGCATACGCCGCACGATCGAACCAAAACAGAGAAAGATGATTCGGCATGTTGACGGCTCGTCGAAAGTCGTGGAGAGAGAGGGCGAACGTGCGCCTATGCCGCCGGAGCATTTGGCAACAATTGCGGAGTTGGCCTCGCGGGTCGGCAGCGATATTGGTTGGGCAATCGATGACTTGGATAAGATCTGGTTGATCAGCGTCGGGTAGAACCACAAAGACACAGAGACACAAAGGCACAGAGGCGCGCCATTAAGTATTCTTTGTTCGCGCGCCTCTGTGCCTTTGTGTCTCTGTGTCTTTGTGGTTGGTCACGCCACAGTGACTTCCTTGGTCAGATAAACATCCTGGATCGCATTCAGTAGTGCAACGCCTTCCTGCGTCGGCCGTTGGAACGCTTTTCTTCCCGAGATCAACCCCATGCCGCCGGCTCGCTTATTGATAACAGCCGTCCGAACGGCTTCCTTCAAATCGCTTTCTCCGGATGAAGCGCCGCCGGAATTGATAAGACCGGAACGACCCATATAGCAGTTTGCAACTTGATATCTCGTCAGATCGATCGGATGGTCGGAGGTCAGGTCGGAATAGACTTTTTTGTGTGTCTTCCCAAAGTTCAGCGCGTTATATCCCCCGTTATTCTCGGGAAGCTTTTGCTTGATGATATCGGCTTCGATGGTCACGCCGAGATGATTCGCCTGACCCGTCAGGTCTGCCGACACGTGGTAATCCATTTCCTTAGTTTTGAAGGCCGAATTGCGTAAGTAGCACCATAGCACCGTATACATTCCAAGCTCGTGGGCTTGATGAAACATGTCTGTGATCTCTTGAAGCTGTCGCTTTGATTCCTCAGAACCGAAGTAAATCGTGGCGCCGACGCCCGTGCATCCCATATCAAAAGCCTGTTTCACGTTCGCAAACAGAATCTGGTCGTAGCTGTTCGGATACGACAGAAACTCGTTGTGATTGAACTTGAGCAGGAATGGAATCTTGTGGGCGTACTTCCGTGCCACCGATCCGAGCACACCAAGCGTTGTTGCCACTGCGTTGCAACCGCCCTCGATCGCCAGCTTCACAATGTTTTCGGGATCGAAATAGAGAGGATTCGGCGCGAATGATGCACCGGCAGAATGTTCAATGCCCTGATCGACGGGGAGAATGGAAACATATCCGGTCTTAGCCAGCCTGCCGGATCCAAACAGTTGTTGTAGGCTGACGAGGGCACGGGCCGGGCGATCGGACCCGACGAAAATCCGATCAATGAAATCGGGACCTGGCAGGTGGAGTTTATCTTTCGATATCGTCTTGCATTGATGCGATAGCAACCCATCTGCGTCCGCGCCAAGTATTTCCTGAATTCTCCCGATCATGAACTCCTCCTTACCGTCGATTCAAAACGAAAAACACCAATGTGAGCAAAAGGCTCAAAAGAATTGAAGTGCCCAGCGGAAAATAAAACGAAAAATTGTCCCGGTGATAATGGAAGTCAAATGGAAGTCGGCCAAGCCGGAACGGCAATTTCGGCCCAAGCATCAAAATCAGACCCAGCAGCGCCAGGACACCGCCCATTACCAAGAGCATTCGACCAAGTTGCTCCATACGGTTATTCTACGTCAGAGTCGTTTAGCCACGGATTACGCGGGATTGGCACGGATCCGACCAGAATTTTCAAAGATAGAATCCACCGATAAATTGCTGCCACGAGCGGCGGTCGTTGCAAGTTGATCGCATCGCTCGTTTTCGGAATTTCCAGCGTGTCCACGGACCCATTCCAGCACGACACGATGCTTTTCGCACAACTGCAGCAATTGCTCCCATAGGTCACGATTTTCCGCGAATTCATCCTTATTGCGCCGCCAACCGTTTGCGCGCCATCGTCTCGCCCAGCCTTTCATGATGCCGTTGACCACGTATTGGGAGTCGCTGAGAAGACGCACTTCGCAGCACTCTTTTAACGCCTCGAGACCGCGGATCGCGGCGAGCAACTCCATCCGGTTATTCGTCGTTCGCTGGTATCCACCGGATAACTCGCGCCGATGCTCGGCGTACAGCAGTACGATCCCGTAGCCGCCGGGTCCCGGATTACCGACACACGCGCCGTCGGTATAGATCGTGACGTTCTTGTAGCGTTCAGACAATTTCAAGCTGATTGAAAAAATAGCCAATTTCGAACGACGCCGTTTCCGGGCCATCCGAACCGTGAATCGCGTTTCGTTCGATGTTTGTGCCGAACTGCTTTCGAATGGTTCCGGCCTCCGCCTTGGCCGGATCAGTGGCGCCCATGACTTTTCGAAGTTCCTCGATGGCATTATCAGCCTCGAGAACCATCGCCACGATAGGACCCTCGGTCATGAACTTCACCAGGCTCCCGAAAAAAGGCCGTTCCTTGTGGACGTAATAGAAGCCTTGAGCTTGCGGTTCCGTCAAGCGAAGCATCTTCATTGCTCGAATCCGAAAGCCGGCTTTTTCAATTTCGGTGATGATCGCACCGGCTCTGCCGGCACTGACTGTATCGGGTTTCAAAATCGTAAATGTCTTCTGCATAGGATTTCTATTTGAGGCTCTCCTGCATCGCGTCACCGATCTCAGCGGGACTCTTCACGACACGAATTCCGGCGGCTTCCATTGCCGCCATCTTTTCGACCGCAGTTCCTTTTCCTCCGGCGACAATCGCGCCGGCATGACCCATTCTCCGCCCCGGAGGCGCGGTCTGTCCGCAGATGAACCCGACGACCGGCTTCTTAACTTTCGCTTTGATATAGGCCGCAGCTTCTTCTTCGGCTGTTCCACCGATTTCACCGATCATCACGATGGCATGTGTGTCCTGATCCTCATTGAAAAGGTGGATCGCATCTATGAAGGTCGTGCCGATGATCGGATCGCCACCAATACCAATACAGGTGGATTGGCCGATCTTTCGTTTCGTGAGTTGTCCGACCGCTTCGTAGGTGAGGGTTCCGCTTCGGGACACGACTCCGACATTGCCTTGCAAATGAATGTGTCCAGGCATGATTCCGATTTTGCACTTACCCGGCGAAATGATTCCCGGGCAGTTTGGTCCGATGAGACGCGTTTTCTTACCTTTCAAGAAAGCACTGGTGCGGATCATATCGAACGTGGGAATACCCTCGGTGATGCAAACCACCAACTCAATGCCCGCAGCCGCCGCCTCCATAATCGCGTCTGCGGCAAACTGCGGCGGCACGAAGATTACCGATGCGTTGGCACCGGTTTTCCGGCGAGCCTCCTCGACGGTGTTGAATACATCCAGGCCTTCATGTTTGGCGCCGCCTTTGCCCGGCGTGACACCACCGACAACGCGAGTTCCATACTTGATGGCTTGAAGCGCGTGAAACGTGCCCTCGCGGCCAGTGATGCCTTGCACAATCAGGCGGGTGTTGTTGTCTACAAGTACGCTCATGTAAGAAGAAATTTCCCTCGACAGCTATGATCTGGTCGCTGCAACAACTTTTTCCGCAGCGTCTTTCATACCATCCGCCACAATGAAATTCAGCCCGGAGCTTCGCAGAATCTGCTGCCCTTGTTCGACGTTTGTGCCTTCGAGCCTGACGACCACTGGAACCTGAACGCCTAATGCTTTCGCTGCTTCAACAACGCCGGACGCGACAACATCGCATCGCATGATCCCGCCGAAGATGTTAATCAATACGGCTTTTACATGCCTGTCGGATAGAAGAATGCGAAATGCATTCTTCACTTGTTCCTCCGACGCGCCGCCGCCGACATCCAGAAAATTCGCGGGACTGCCTCCGGCGAGTTTGATGATATCCATGGTAGCCATGGCCAGACCGGCGCCGTTGACCATGCAAGCCACATTGCCGTCGAGCTTGATGTAGTTCAAACCAAACTTGCTTGCTTCGATTTCAAGAGGATCCTCCTCATTGAGATCACGGAGTTCCTTGATGTCTCTGTGGCGATACAGCGCGTTGTCGTCGAAGTTCATTTTCGCGTCGAGCGCGTATACTTTGTTGTCACCCGTCACCAAAAAAGGATTAATTTCCGCGAGTGAGGCATCTGTATCCTCGAATGCTCTGTACAGTCCCATCATGAACTGCACTGCATCGTTGATTAGTTCAGGCGCGAGACCCAGGCCAAAGGCGAGTCGCCGTCCCTGAAAGGCCTGGAGCCCAAGTCCCGGCTCAACGTACTCCTTCAAAATGAGCTCGGGATGTTTGGAAGCAACCTCTTCGATATCCATGCCGCCCGATGCGGACGCCATGAATACCGGTTTTCCAAGCTGTCGATCAATGACGATTCCCAGGTAAAGCTCTTGCCGGATATCGAGTCCTTCTTCAATGAGGACCTTTTGTACGCGCCGGCCTTCAGGTCCGGTCTGCGCTGTTACGAGGGTCATACCGATCATCCGTCCCGCAATTTCTGCAGCTTCGTCCGCAGACTTTGCCACCTTCACGCCTCCGCCCTTTCCTCTTCCGCCGGCATGAATCTGGGCCTTCACGACAACGGTGCCGCCAATCCGATGAGCAGCGTCACGCGCTTCTTCCCTTGTATAAGCCACTTCTCCGCGAGGGATCCTGACGTTATAGCGTGCAAGAATCTGCTTCGCCTGGTACTCGTGTATCTTCATCCGTTCCTCGTCTGCAAATTCCGTGAAAAACGCAAACTGAAGAATTTACAGGCTGCGCCGAGAGTGTGTCAATGCGGGCGGTCCGTCTGCCGCGGAGTCCTTAGAGGGCTCGTGACCAGCCTGAGAAACAAATTCACAATGCTTAGCACAATGGCTCCGAAGAATGCCGGCAGGAATCCGTTAATCGTGAAGCCAGGAACCAAGCCCGACGCCAGCTTCAACATGAGCGCATTGACGACGAACCAGAAAATCCCGAGTGTCACTAAGGTCAACGGCAATGTCAGGATCTTCAGAAATAGTCCCACTGTTGCGTTTATCAACCCGATAACCAGCGCAGCTATTAACGCCGTTCCGAAACTTGTCACATCGAACCCTCGGATAACATGAGCCACGATGATCAGGCTGACCGCATTAAGTAGCCAATTTATGAAAAGGGTAAGCATAGCGTCCCCTACTGTAGCGGCGCTCTATGAGCGCCGGCAATGGGCAGTCTACGTTTAAATGCGGTATGTCGGTATCAGGTAATAGGCCCCCTTCGTATAATCACGCGCGGCTTATGCCGTGACGCCAATACGATGCAATGTCCGAAATGCAAATTCGAGCATGAAGGCCAAACCACCGAATGCTTGAGGTGCGGCATTGTGTTCGCGAAGTATAACCGCGCGCAGGAACGATCGAAATCAATCCCTACCCGCGTCGACGAGACCAATACAGATGAAGGTTCGACGGACGATGAGGCTACGCGGGAATTGCGTTACCGGGTGTTTGCCCTTCCCCTGGCTCTTCTGGCGGCGCGCTTCCTCGTTGGTACCTTTCCGGGCCTTGTCCGCCTGTTGACGATGTGGGTTCATGAAGCTGGGCACGCAGCGACGGCATGGCTTTGCGGATTTTGGGCCTTGCCCGGTCCATGGGTCACTCCGGTGTCCGATGAGCGGTCGGTATCGGTTATGGTGTTGGTTCTGGGAGCAGTAGGCTTTGGAGGTTTTCAAGTCTGGACCGCACGACGGTGGTCCATGGTGGTAGCGGGCGTTGCCGTGCTGATATTCCAACTTGTGTGCACACTACTTCCTTTCAATCGAGCACAGGCACTGATCGTCTTCGGTGGCGACGCGGGATGCATGGTATTGGGCAGCATTCTGATGATCACGTTTTATGCACGTCGTGAAAGTCCCATTTATCAAAACTCACTCAGGTGGGGCTTCCTCGTGATCGGTGCGGCCGCGTTCATGGATGCTTTCGCTACATGGACTGGCGCCGAGGATGATATTCCTTTCGGTACACAGGGAGGTACCCTGACGGACCCGAGCAGCCTGGTTCAGACGTACGGATGGCCCATTCACGTCATGATGCAACGCTACGTCAGGCTCGGACTCGTCTGCCTCGCCGGCCTGGCGGTTGTTTACGCATACGGAATCCTGTCCAGTCGCGCGGCAATGCGCAGGAGAAACACTCCTTTCACTGTTCTCAGTCCACTCGGTCGACTTTGATGAAATTCGTTTTACCCGGAACGTGCAGGGGCACGCCGCCGGTGACGACGACGTGCTGACCGGATTGGACGTATCCGGCATTACGCGCAGAATCAATCGATATCCGAATCACGTCATCCATCGAATCGCATGACCGGATTGGCAGTGGAATCACGCCCCAACAGAGCGACAGAAAGTCTAGAACGGCTTCATTCGTCGTTGTCGCGATTATCGGTTGCTTTGGGCGGAAACGCGCCACGCGGCAGGCCGTGGATCCGGACCACGTTGGGGTAATAATGGCGGCCGCGCCTATTTCTTTGGCAATGAAGTAACTCGCACGGCTGATTGCATCATTGGTATCGGCGCCTAGCGGAATGCTCTCGAATTTCGACTGCTCGAGTGAACCTTCCGCCGTGCGCGCGATGCGATCCATCATCATGACAGCTTCGGCCGGATATTTCCCCGCAGCCGTTTCGTCGGATAGCATGACCGCATCCGTACCATCGAGAATCGCATTTGCGACATCGGTCGCTTCGGCGCGCGTCGGCCTGGGATTATCGACCATACGTTGCAGCATTTGCGTCGCGGTTATGACCGGCTTTCCGAGCGCGTTGCATTTGCGGATGATTTCTTTCTGAACCAGCGGCACTTTCTCCAGATCGATCTCCACACCCAGGTCGCCTCGCGCAACCATGATCGCTTGAGACACAGCTATGATGCTGTCGATGTTATCCACGGCCTCATGCTTTTCGATCTTGGCAATGATCGGAATATTGCAGTTCTGATCCGTAATCACTCTGCGGCACGCCAGAATGTCGTCCGCCTTGCGTACAAAACTAAGCGCGATCGCGTCAACCTTCTCCTCGACACCAATGAGAATATCGTTTCGATCCTTGTTCGTCAGAGAGTCCACGTGAACTTCAGAAGCGGGCAAGTTGATTCCCTTGCGCGAGCTGAGTTGGCCTCCCACGACAACGCGGCAGTAAATATTCGGCGGAGTCACCTTTTCCACACGCAGTTCAATGTTGCCGTCGGCGAGCAGCACCGGATCTCCCACTTTCACTTCTTCCGGCAAGGTTTTCAGTGATACCGATGCCCGATTCGCGTCTCCCGCAATGTCATCCGATGTCAGCATGAATTCCCCGCCGGGCTGGAGCTGGACCGTGCCGCTTGCGATGATGCCGATGCGTATCTTCGGCCCCTGCAGATCCTGAAGAATTGCGACAGGTTTGTTGAGTGCTTTACGGATTTGCTTGATCTTACGAATTAACTCGCGTTGATATTCCGGTGTACCGTGCGAAAAATTGAGCCGAGCCACGCTCATGCCTGCAGCAATCAGCCTGGTGACCATTTCCTCGGAGTCGGAAGAAGGTCCGATCGTGCAGACGATCTTCGTGCGGCGGATCATTTCGAGTCGTTCTGACGGGAGTTCAATCGATCGAGAGTGGTCTTCACTTCAGGCGCGTCCGAACGAATGCGCTGCGCTTCTTCTACAGCTGCAATTGCCTCTTTAATATGCTCCATCTTTTCGTAGGCGGAAGAGAGCAGCATGTACGCGTCGAACGAATGCGGATCGACTTCGAGCCCGCGGCTCAAATTATCAACTGCCTTGTCGGTTTCGCCCTGATCCAGATAAATTCTTCCTCTTTCGACAACAGCTATCGAACTCGCGGGATTAATTTGAAGCGCGCGGTCGTAGTACTGAAGCGCTTGCTTCCAATCGCGCTGGCGGGCGTAATAGTTCGCGGCATTGACGTAGACGGCTTCGTTTTCAGGATCGGTTCGGATTGCCTGGTCCAGCAGAGGGAGTGCGCGGTCCGGCTGCCCTGCATTGGTGTAGATAAGCGCCAGATTATTCATCGCTTCGAATGTGAGCGGACTGGCCTTGATAGCGCGTTGATAGACTTCCGTTGCTCTGGCCGTTTGCCCCACCTGATCGTAGGTCCAGCCAAGATTGTAGAGATATCCTGCGTTGTTCGGATCGAGCTTGACTGCCGTTTCCATCAGCTGCAGGACCATGTCGGGGGCCGGCTTGGGAGTAGCCAAGGTAAGGCTTGCCAGGCGTGAGTACGGCTCGCCGGTCTTCGGATAAAGATCGCGTCCGAGTTGGATGTACCGCATTGCATCCTCGATACGTCCCAGACGTTGGTAAGCCGTACCGATTGTCATCAATGCGTCGAAATTCTTGGGGTCTTCGTCGAGAACCTTCAACGCCTCTTGCGCGGCGTTGTTATAAAACGACGGATCGTAGATTCCTACATAACGATACGCAAACGCGCGAGTGAGTGGACTGGCCTTCGGCAAAGCGTCCTCGAGCCGGGCCAGAACGAAATAGTCCTGCTCAATCCGTTCGGCGCGATATGCCTGCTCCCAGTGCTTGATATCGCCGGTTATAGCAGCAAGTGCGACCTCCGCCGAAAGTTTATGAATCAAGGCTGATGAAGCACGCTCATACGCCTGAGTCGCCTCATCTTTTCTGCCCGTCATCCAATAGGCTTTGCCCAGTTCCAAATCGAGCGCAACCGGCCCCTTGTACGATTTGGCAGCGGCTACCACGTCCTCATATCTGCCAACCCTGACAAGATTTTTTACGAGCTGCGGAATCAAATCTGTTCTTGCAGAGTCGCGCTTCAGCGCCAGTTCGGTCTCAAGGATCGATCGCTCGAGCGCTTCGCGGTCGTACCTCATTCTCCGGTCATATGCGCGGCCAAATTGACCTTGGCGAACAAAAAATCGTACGGCGAGGTCCTGAGTTGTCTTACGCGGCTTCGAAGTGCGGTCCAACTCCGACTGGAACTTATTCGCGTTGTTTTGGTCGAAGTAGATCTGCAGCAGTAACTCCGAAACAGCAGGATTATCCGAATCAAGCTCTCGAGCTTTTAGCGCCGCCTGTTCCGCCTGCTCGAGATTCCGCTGCTGCCATTGCGCACGGCCTAACGCAATCCAAGCGTCCACTGAATGTTTCTCGAGTTCGGTCGCCCGCTTCGCCTGATCGATCGCCTTTTGCGTATCGCCGAGTTCAATGTTCGAAGATGCGAGCCCAATCCATGGATCGGATTCTTTCGGCCGTAACTTAATAGCTTCTTCGAACTCCTTGATTGCAGCTTTGTACAAATGGAGTTTTAGATATGCCGCGCCAAGATATGAATGCGTTTCGGGTCCTTGCTTTGCTGAGTTCGGTATGTCACGAAGCGTTTGCAAAGCGGCCAAGTAATTTTCCGTGAAGAACTGCGAGCGCCCGCGCGCAAGCCTGTAATCGGTTTCGGTTGGCCGATTGAACAAAGAGATGACAACTGCTGCAGACATAAGCGCAAAAATCAGCGCCCCGCCCAAGATGAGGTAGCGTTTCATTCAAAGCATAATAACTCAGCCGCCATGCTCTGTAGGGGCGGTCTATGACCGCCCGCTCCTCGGGCGGTCATAGGCCGCCCCTACAGAGCACATTCCCCTCCTCACGAGGAGGGGAATGCGTCCATCCGCAGCCATTTTCCGCTACAATAATCTGTTTGTTTCTTTGTGTTCACAGCGACAGAAAGGTAGCCATCATTCATGAGTACGGTAATCGCTAATACGCAATTGATGCGCGTGGCGCGATTCTACGAATCCACGATCGGCAAGAAAGCCATCATGGCCGTGACTGGTTTGATTCTGTTCGGGTTCCTGATCGTGCACATGCTTGGTAATCTGCAAGTTTTCCTCGGCCGTGATGTGATGAACCATTACGCTGAAACTCTGCACGGCAATCCCGCACTGCTTTGGACAGCGCGAACGATACTTCTGATCAGCGTGGCGCTTCACATATGGGCGTCCATCCAGCTCTCCATCATCAAGAAGGATGCGAGACCGGTTTCTTACGTCAAGCGGGCCAATGTGGGTTCGAGTTGGGCGTCGCGGTCGATGATGTTGAGCGGGCCGATTATTGCGGCATTCGTGGTGTTTCACCTCCTTCACTTAACCACTGGCACCATTCATCCGCAATTTGTTGAACTCCACGCGTATGAGAATCTCGTCACGGGGTTCCTCGTTGTTCCATTCGCGTTGGTTTACATCGTTGTAATGATTTTGATCGGTTTTCATCTCAGCCATGGCGTATGGAGTATGTTCCAGTCGATGGGCATGAGCCATCCGCGTTACACGCCGCTGATCAAGAGATTCGCGTCCATCTTTGCCTGGATCCTCGTCGCCGGCTTCATCTCCATACCCGTAGCTGTGCTGACTCGCGTGGTGAAGTGAGATGGAACTGAGGTCGAAAACTCCATCCGGACCGATCGAAAAGCGATGGGACCAACATCGATTTGATTTGAAGCTGGTGAACCCGGCGAACAAGCGGAAGTACACCATCATCGTTGTCGGCTCCGGCCTGGCCGGCGCCTCCGCCTCTGCATCGATGGCGGAGCTCGGGTACAACGTCAAGTGCTTCTGTTTCCAAGATAGCCCTCGACGCGCCCACAGCATCGCTGCCCAAGGTGGGATCAACGCTGCGAAAAATTATCAGAACGACGGCGACAGCATTTATCGATTGTTTTACGACACGGTAAAAGGCGGCGACTTTCGCGCTCGCGAATCCAATGTCTACCGCCTGGCCCACATCAGCTTGAACATCATCGACCAATGTGTCGCTCAAGGCGTGCCATTCGCTCGCGAATATGGCGGAATGCTTGCGAATCGCTCATTTGGCGGCGCTCAAGTCTCGCGTACGTTTTACGCACGCGGCCAGACCGGCCAGCAGCTTCTACTAGGCGCCTATCAGGCGCTTCTTCGTCAAGTCGGGGCGGGCAAAGTAACCATGTTTCCCCGAACGGAGATGCTCGATCTCATTGTGATCGAAGGGAAGGCGCGCGGCATTGTCACTCGAAATCTGATCACCGGGAAAATCGAATCTCACCTGGCCGACGCCGTAGTACTTGGAACGGGCGGTTATGGAAATGTTTTCTATCTGTCGACGAACGCCAAAGGCTCCAACTGTACGGCCATATGGCGCGCTCATAAACGCGGCGCGGCTTTCGCGAATCCGTGTTTCACGCAGATTCACCCCACCTGCATCCCCGTCAGTGGCGATTATCAATCGAAGCTCACACTCATGAGCGAATCGCTTCGGAATGACGGCAGGATTTGGGTTCCGAAAAAGAAAGGTGATACGCGATCGCCGCACCAAATCCCGGAAGGCGAGCGGGATTACTATCTCGAACGAAAGTATCCCAGCTTTGGTAATCTCGTGCCCCGTGACGTGGCGTCGCGCAATGCGAAAGCTGTGTGCGATGAAGACCGCGGAGTCGGCGAGAGTGGCCTGGGCGTTTACCTTGACTTCGCCGACGCTATCAAGCGCCTAGGCAAGCAAGGCATACGCGAGCGGTATGGAAATCTCTTCGACATGTATGAACGCATCACCGGAGATAATCCATACGAAGTTCCAATGCGGATCTACCCGGCCATCCACTACACCATGGGGGGCCTCTGGGTGGATTACAACTTGATGACGACAATTCCGGGTCTGTACGCAATCGGTGAAGCAAACTTCTCCGACCATGGCGCGAACCGGCTCGGAGCCAGCGCGCTGATGCAGGGGCTGGCAGATGGGTATTTCATCCTTCCATACACCATCGGCGACTATCTGGCGACAACGAAACTGGAAAGGATCGATTCGTCTCATCCTTGCATCCGCGATGCGGAATCGTGTGTGGCAAAGACAACCAATCGGCTTTTGGAAATCCGGGGTACACACACCGTCACTTCATTTCATCGAGAGGTCGGTAAATTGTTGTGGGATGAATGCGGCATGACTCGAAATGCAGCCGGATTAAAGAGCGCATTGGAACGAGTCCCGCAACTGCGCGAGAAATTTTGGAAGAACGTCAACGTACTGGGCGGCGGCGAAGAACTCAATCAGGCGCTCGAAAATGCTGGCCGCGTTGCGGACTTTCTAGAATTCGGTGAGCTGATGTGTCTCGATGCCCTGCACCGCAACGAATCTTGTGGGGGGCACTTCCGCGAGGAGTACCAAACACCTGACGGCGAGGCACGGCGCAATGACGAGGCCTTCTCGTACGTTGCGGCGTGGGAATATGCCGGACCCGGAAACCAGCCGATCTTAAACAAAGAACCGCTTGCATTTGAATATGTTCATCCATCGCAACGGAGTTACAAGTAATGAACTTGACCCTTCACATCTGGCGGCAAAAAAGCCCGAATCACGCCGGACACATGGTGCGGTATGAACATACGAAGGTGAATCCGCACATGTCGTTTCTGGAGATGCTGGATGTGCTCAATGAAGAGCTCATCATGAAGGGTGAAGATCCGATCGCTTTCGATCATGATTGCCGCGAGGGAATATGTGGGACGTGCGGTTTCATGATCAATGGGGTCGCTCACGGTCCTGAACGGGCAACCACAGTCTGCCAGCTCCACATGCGCCATTTTAAAGACGGCGACGTACTGTACCTCGAGCCCTGGCGCGCCAAAGCTTTTCCTGTAGTCAAGGATCTCGTCGTCGATCGCAGCGCGTTCGACCGCATCATTGCCCGCGGAGGATTCATTTCGGTTTCGACCGGGAGCGCCCCGGACGGAAATGCCGTTGCCGTACCCAAGAAAAATGCTGATTTGGCGATGGATGCTGCAGCGTGCATCGGATGTGGCGCCTGCGTCGCAGCTTGCCCGAACGCGGCCGCAGCGCTTTTCACGGGAGCGAAAATCAGTCATCTTGGTCTTCTGCCCCAAGGGCAGCCGGAACGGTATCAGCGAGTCTTAAATATAGTGGCGCAAGTCAAACAAGAGATGTTCGGGAGCTGCACCAATATTGGCGAATGCGAAGCCGTTTGCCCGAAGGAAATCCGTCTCGAAGTGATTGCCCGAATGAATCGGGATTTCCTGTTCGCCAATTGGACTGCACGCGGTGAAACGGCCCGGCTGGATGAATGATGGTAGTGAACGAATCGAGAGAATTGGGAATATGCCTTCGGAGCGCCCGATTTAGCGAAGAAACAGGTTCGTAATATACTGCTCCGGTTTCACAGGAGGGAAAGTGGTACAGAAAGGCCTCAAAATAGAAGCACCATCCGGGAAGCTCGGCGTTCTGATTCCGGGCATGGGTGCAGTCAGCACAACGTTCATCGCCGGTGTGGAAGCTATCAAAAAGAAAATTGCGCAGCCGATTGGATCGCTGACGCAGCTGGGAACCATTCGGCTTGGTAAGCGGACAGAGCGACGAGTCCCGAAGATCCAGGATTTCGTGCCACTTGCGGCGCTCAATGATCTTGCCTTCGGCGGCTGGGACATTTATGAGGACAACTGCTACGAAAGTGCTTCCAAGGCGGGCGTTCTCGAAAAGAGTCTCCTCGACGCGGTTCGGCCCGAGATCGAAAAGATCAAGCCATGGCGAGCCGTTTTCAGCCAGGACTACGTCAAACGCCTCCAAGGGCCTAACGTGAAATCCGGCAAGAACAAGATGGATCTTGCCGAACAGGTGATGGACGATATCGAGCAGTTCCGCAAAGCGAACAACCTTTCCCGACTCGTCATGATCTGGTGCGGCAGCACCGAAGCCTACATGAAGACCGAAG
>DATFXZ010000448.1:0-2713 GCA_035315305.1 Terriglobia bacterium
TCAGATTACTTCCTCGGAGCATAAGGGCCGACTTCGGGTTTGCCCTGGGTGTCTTTCAGATTGCCGAGCTCTGCGGCCACTCCCCGGGCGATTGCTGCGGTCTCGCTGCCGGCTTGGAAACACGTGAAGTCGGGGCGGTCGCGCCAAGCGAATGGTCCGCACAGCCGCTTCCCGGCCGCTAGAGCTGCATCATGCACAACGTTGATCAGCCGCTCGTAATCGGGTTCGCCCTGTTTGTAGCCTGAAAAGTTGCCGAGATCTCCGCTGGCCGCAAATACCGCATCCACGCCGGGGATCTCCGCGATCTCGTAGGCTTGCGCGGCGCCGCCTACCGTTTCGATCATCTCGATCAGAACCACGTTGTCGTTGATCGTGTTGCGATAGCCGCCCGGAACGTTGCCCCAGAAGTCGGGTGAGAATGCGGGCCCGCCGCCCTGGCTGCGTTTGCCGAGTGGTGGGAAATAGGTCCAGTCTCTTGCAGCCTTTCCTTCCTCAACCGTCCTAACTGTAGGGACCACGATCACGAGCGCGCCCGCATCCATTGCATGCTGAATCTCGCGTTCGTCTGCATAGGCCACGCGGACGCCGGGAACTGCTTTGGCGTGCGGGCAAGCCTGCCACATTTTGGCGACGTTTTCCCAATCGCGAGAATCGTGCTGCATCTCCGTCCAGATGAAGTCATAGCCGGCGTTTGCCATGGCGCAGTATGTCGAAGGATCCGACGACGCGAAGACCGTTCCGCCCGTTACTTTCTCGCCGTGCATCAACTTGACCTTCACCGGATTCCAGATCTTCCTATCGGGCGGCGCGTCGAAAGCGTGGCCGTACTTCCATGTCTTCTCATCGATCCTGCCCTGATTGACGCCACTTGGAAGCGCACGGTCGATTGCGCCAGAATCCTTCCCGGCAGGTGCTGCCAGCGGGAACTTCATGGCTCCTGCATCGGGATTGTTCGCATAGGGATCGGCCGTGGAGGGCGCCTGCCCTCCCTGCCTTGAGTTTGTCGGCTGCTGACCTTGTAGCGGCAACAGCGCAAATCCGAACGCGGCGGAGAGAAACAGCAGTGTAAGTCGTCGATTCATTTTTCTACTCCTTATCAGAACAAATATTTGATCCCGAATTGCATAAACCGCATTTTGTCCCATATAAAAAAGGAAATCTGAGGCAAATTCTGAAGCTTCTACTCAGAACCATTGTGCGTCTGAGCACGAATTGTCTGTACACTTTTCCTCTTTTTTCCATCGCGGACCTCCCTGTGGCGATCCCTGCTATTTGCCAATCAGGTGCGAATAGTCTTTTTCGTTTTCGCAGATCGCTTCGATTAGCTCCTCATCTGCCATAAGATCCAAGCCAGCGAGTTTGACGGTCCACGGTCTTATATACGCCTTTGGGTCTTCGACGGTGACTTCCAGATCAATGTGCCCAAAGTTGCGGCGCGTGTAGCGTTCGGTGATGCGCGTCGTTTCGGTTTGGGGGTGCCCATTCATGTCGAGCCATCCTTGATCATTGAAGCCGTTGGTTTCGACGACTAGGGTATCGCCCTCCCACCTGCCAACTGAGTAACCGTGGTACGCCGGCTGGCTAGGCTCAGGGAGAGGACGGCCATCCATGAGGATCTGGCGGTATTGGTTATATGCCTCGAAGAGAATCGCAATGACTTGACGCGTCTGGATAATCTTGCGGGGCGTGGCAACGGTATCGAAATCCGTCACGCCGTGCCCGAGGCAACGCTCGGATGGATGCCCCTTCTGCAGGTTCGCCTTCCGCTGTTCGTAGAGCGCTTTTGCCGATGGCAACATGGGAATCTCAACTCCATCCGCGCCCAGGTCCTGAAAATACTTGTTGCCGTCCCTGACCGTCCAGACGCCTGACAGGTCGGTCTTGCCATCCGGAGTCTTCGGTGCCGGAGCCGAGAGGTCCGGTTTTCCGTCCGGCGTCCGAGGAATCCCAGGTGTGGGATAGTGCTGCCATTGTGCGAAGAGTGGGACACACACCCAGAGAAGAACGATCAAAACCGAGATGGATCGAGGAATCGCCATACTAACCTCCTGCGCCAAGGAGTCGGTCGAACGGAATTTTTGGTGTCGATACTAGCAGCGAACACGCATTTTGTCCCAATATAACTCGTCGGGCCGAGGCAGCCTTGTCTCATGACCGGAACAAAAGATGGCGTCATCCAGCTCTCGTCTACAGATTGATGCTGGGGCACGCGCGACCAGGATAAGCTGTCAGTGACTTTACACACATCCGATTCCTAGCGTGCTGGCTTGTTAGGGGCACTTGGTCAAACGCAGTAGTTCTGAGTGCAGGTCGGAGTTTTGTCTCAATTTCCTTTTTCCTAAGGAACTCAAACTCTTCAGTGTGCCTGTTCCTTCTATGAAGCAAGGCCGGCAGGCCTGACGCGTTATGAAGTGGGACAAAATCCCGCGTATCCGTCCTTCGACCTGGAGAGAAATCACTGCCTGAGGCTATCGCAATCTAAGATTAAATATACCCTACATGGGTATGATATTCTACAGGAAAAGAAACTCGAATTCTTACAAGGAGGGCTATGGCTCATACCATTCGAGATAAAGCGAAGCTGTTGAATCGTGTTCGCCGGATTCGCGGTCAAGTGGATGCGATTGAACGAGCGCTCGAGGAGGAACAAGACTGCACGGATTTACTCCTCACCATCGCCGCATGTCGCGGAGCGATTAACGGATTAATGGCG
>DATFXZ010000449.1:0-4615 GCA_035315305.1 Terriglobia bacterium
TTTCAGATACAACTTCTCCGGCGGGCCGAGTGCCCGCCTTTTTACTGTTGTGAAATTTGTTGTGACTCTGACGTTAAAACCACTCAAAACCAATAGCTCACGTCAGATGTCGTTAGGTACTACTAAGAGGCTGAAACCTAAAACTGGCGCGGGTTTCAGCGTGTTTTCAATGGACTGGCGGACGCCAACTTTTTCTGATCCAGAGTCTGCGGTCCTACCGTTGGACGACGTCCCAAGGCTGAACATCGCAAAGATAACAGAAGAGTGCAGGCGCGCTCAAGGCCGCTATTCCAGGACGGTGCCGGTTCGCAGCCACCGCGTTTTCGTGAAAAAGTGGGTAGCGACGGAAGCGGCGTGGTCAAGCCATTCCCGCACGGTCAACTCCTGCGAGTATGGTTCGTCCTCATACGACCAATAGACGAACAGCGGCTTTCCGATGAAG
The DNA here is from genome assembly GCA_035315305.1 of Terriglobia bacterium. GTDB lineage: Bacteria > Acidobacteriota > Terriglobia > 20CM-2-55-15 > 20CM-2-55-15 > 20CM-2-55-15. The sequence continues at coordinate 443 of DATFXZ010000449.1, forward strand.
TCTTCGCGCCGAGCCAATCCCCAAAAGCGGCTGTCATTGCTGTTGTCACGATTATCTCCCATAAGGAAGAAGTGATCGGGAGGAATAGCAATTGGACCGAAGTTATCACGCCGGCCGACCTCCTGCGGGTCGATGTGGACCACGTAAGGCTCAGCGACTTTGCGGTCATTGATATAGAGGTCGCGATGACGCAATTCCAGCGTCTCGCCGGGAAGTCCAATAACGCGCTTAACAAGGCGAATATTCGGATTTTCCGGCGACCACAACGCAACGATATCGCCTCGATGGATCACACGAGCGGGTAAGTATTTCTGTAGCACCTTCGGGTAATTCCCTGGAAACGCCACTTTGTCGAGAAAGAAATGATCGCCGACGAGGATTGTGGGACTCATCGATTCCGACGGCACGACGGTAGCCTGCGCGACGCCATGCGTGAAGACCCAGGCAAAAACCAGTGTTGAACCGAAGCTTTTGATCCACTGCCAGACGCGTGCTTTCATTGGCCTCCTATGAATGTTTCCTCAGCCGGTGCGTTGCTTCGCGGGCCTCGAAGCCTTCGGGGGTTCGTTCAACGATCATATCGTTGAACACAAGGGCGTCGATCAGGCTCTTGATATAGACGACGGTCTCTTCGGAAAGGCTGCCGTGGACCTCGTACGTGAAGCGGCGACCATCAATCGAAAGAATTTTGACGAGATGAACCTCGTTTGGTGACTCCGCCCGCTCGATCTCAAAGTCATAGAACGTGTGAGATATCGATTGAATCGTCATCTCTAAAAAAATATGCCCGGCACGTCGCCGGGCAAAGTACTTTCTGTAAAACGTCTTTACAAGCCGAGGCGAGTCACTTGCTTCTTTGGTTTTTTCGCAGCGTTCTTCTGAAATACAGCAAACGCGCCGGCTACAGCAATGAGTCCGCTGATCAAATACAAATATTCCATCTTCCCGGTTCCTTTCCTGTGAGATCCTAAACCCGGTCTGCGGTTAGAGGCCCGCCAATGTAGCACGTTTCGCGACGATAAGAGAACCCGATATCTGAAATACAACGTATGGGCAAAGCGAAATTAATCCGAGATGCGGTCCATGGCGATATCGAAATGGGTCCACTCGAAGTCGAGCTGATGGATACCTCAGAATTCCAGCGGCTGCGCGGCATCAAACAGCTCGGCACTGCGTACCTTGTGTTTCCATCTGCCGTACATAGCCGGTTCGAACATTCTCTGGGCACGTCATGGATGGCGCGGCGGATCCTTCAGGCTGTTCGCCGCGTCCGCGCTATCAGTCCGGAAGATGAAACAATGATTCGGGTCGCTGCGCTTTTGCACGACATCACTCACATCCCGTTTGGTCATACGTTGGAAGATGAGCGCCGCGTGCTTCCGCGCCATGACAGGGATGAAGCGCGGGTTGATTATTTTCTGAAACAGTTGGCAGTCGGGCGCATTTTGAAACGCGAAGGGATCCAGGACGCAATTATCGATATCGTTCGTGGTAACGACACGTACTCGTCGGACATCATCGGCGGCGCTATAAGCGCCGACCTTCTCGATTATCTGCGTCGAGACACTTATTTTTGCGGCTTGTCCCAATACTACGACTCGCGCATTTTCGAATCATTCATCATCGAAGACGGAAGGCTGATGATGAACCTCGAAAAGCAAGGCAGACTGCGACAGGACGCACTGTCGGAACTGGTGAACCTGCTCCGCATCCGCTACACGCTTTCCGAGCGCGTGTACTACCACCACACGAAAGTTTCTTCCGGAGCAATGATCTCAAAGGCGGTAGAGTTGGCCCTCCGCGAGGGCCTCACGACCGAGGAGTTGCGGACGCTCAAGGACGAGACGCTCATCTGGACCCTGCGAGAGCTGTATTCGAGAAATCCAACCGTTGGGCATTTGCTGAAACGCTTCGAATCGCGCCAGCTCTATCGTGCGTGCCATGTTCTTTCGACAGAACTCGGCGAGAAAAAACGCCAGGAAATTGTCAGCCGCTTCCACTACGATCTCGAAGCGCGCGAGGCCGCCGAAACCAGCATCGCGCGCGCATCGGGAATTCAGCCGCATGAAATCATCATTTATTGCCCTTCGCTTGGTATGTCGCTGTCGGAAGCCGAGGTGCCGGTGCGGCTGGATCATGGCGAGGTGCGTCCTTTATCCGCCGGGAACAATGAAGAAATCCGTATACTCAAAGAAAAGCACAAGGCGCTATGGAAGTTCTACGTGCTGATCGATCGTGACGTGTGGGACAGACGCGACCGCGTCAAAAACGCTGCGGCCGCGTACATCGGCTTCGAATGATTTCTTCTACATTTTTCTTTCTGTTCTCTCAGCTCGGTGTGGGCATGATGCTGATGCTGCTGTTCATTTCTCCGCGGAGCATCGGCAATAGCTTTTTCAAATTCGCCAGCCTCACTGCTGCCATCCTGCTGGGCGTAACGCTCGGATTCAATTTCCTCTTTCCGTCACCGCTTCGAACAAGCCAGCTGCCCGTGATTTTTCTCGGTATCTCAGCGTTGCTGGCGGCCATCTATAACCGCGTTGTCGATATGGAAAAGTTCACCGCGGCATTCTGGCTCTTGATTGGCGCGACAGCGACGGGTCTCGTGTCCGTCGCAACGGACTCTCTCGCCTTTACACGACTGATGACTCTCGGCGGTTGGGAAAACTGGGTGCTTCTGCTTAATCATATCGCCGCGACCGCGCTGCTCGGCTGTGTGATGCTCACTATGGTTTTCGGTCATTGGTATCTGGTCATACCGCGGCTTTCGATCGATCCGCTGAAGCGATTGACGAAAGTATTCATCGGCACGATTGCGTTCCGTATCGTCACCATTCTGGGCTCATTGATCGTTCTGCGGTTCGAGCAGAGCATTCCGCTTGCTGCGGTTTTGAGGGAACTAACGATTCAGCAAGGAATCTTCTTCTGGCCGCGAATTATTTTTGGAGTGCTGGTCCCGATCGTTCTCGCAGCAATGATTTGGAGTACCGTTAAAATTCGTCACACACAAGCGGCCACAGGATTACTTTATCTCGCAGTGGTCGCGTTGCTATTTGGTGAGTTCTTCTCGAAGTTCTTACTCTTTGCCGTAAATATTCCCATGTAGGCGCAGGCCATTAGTCAGCTGTTGTGGCGGGCTCTTCAGAGAGAAGCTTTTCGACGTCTTTCCTGAGACGCACGTCCTTATCGGGAAGTGCTCCCATATATTTCTTGTATATCTTGAAGTCTTTTGTCACGACGAAGGTAGTTGGGAAGCCGATCAGACCGCCGAAGCCCTCGACAACTTTGTCGTTGCCGACCAGCACGGTGTACTTCATGTTCGTCTCTTTCACTTTGGGCCTGATCGTATCGTGGGCCGATTCGACGGTAATACCGACGATCTCGACGTTCTTACCTTTGAACTCGTCGGCCATTTTGTTGAATTTGGGAATCTCAGCAATACAAGGCTCGCACCAGGTTGCCCAGAAGTCGACGATCAGGACTTTACCCTTGAGATCAGCGGACTTCAATTTGCCGCCGGCGATGTTTTCGAGTTCAAAATCAGGCGCTGGTCCTTTAACCGCTGCACGCCCATCATCACGGGCGGCATTGGTGGAGAGAGCGGGTGAATTCGTACATCCAAACGATACAAATGCGAGCACAACCAATAAGGGTGCCTTCTTCATAGAGTCTAACTATAACGTATAATCGGGCAGCGATGAAACAACGGAAACAACTGCAACAGCTTCTCACGGAGAAGAAGCTTAAAAAAACATCACAGCGGGCTTTGATCTGGGGGGCCTTGCTGGAACAAAAGGGGCACCCGTCAGTCGAGGAGATCCGAGATAACTTATTGCAGCAAGGGCATCGGATTGGCCTTGCGACCATCTATCGAACGATTAAAATCCTATTGCAGTCGGGCTTTGTCCGTCAGTCCAAGCTGCACGGGACCACTCGATACGAACCCGTCATTAAGCAGCCGAATCACCTCCACTTCATTTGTAATTCATGCGGAAGTACAGTCGAATTTCCATCGCGAAAGATCGAAAACCTGATCAAGCGAGCCACAGAACAAAATGATTTTGAGGAACGCTACAGCCGTTACGCGATATTCGGACTTTGCAAGTTTTGCTTCCGGGAGCAACAAAAGTCCGCAGGTCTGAACGCACAACAGCGATTGCAGACGACCGTCGT
>DATFXZ010000450.1:0-3928 GCA_035315305.1 Terriglobia bacterium
ACCGATTGGCAACTTCCTGTTGTTTGCTGATATTGCGCTTTGTATTTCCATTAATAGTGTCGGACGCGTTTAGTTTTCCATCTCGAATTTGCCCAGAGAGCTGCAGATCATTGCAGCAATTAACGTTCGATGCTTCACCCAAATTGCCGAGTACGTGCGACAGATCATTCGATAGTGGTAGGCCACGTGCCGCTTACACGAGAGCTTGAAGCGAGTTAGCAGCACGAATGACTTCGGGAGGTAGGTACATGCATTGGTTATCACAAGGCCACTGGATTTGGATGGTGATCTGGTGGATCGTTGCGATCTATTTCATCGTCGCGGGCGTGATGTTCGTCGCAGACGCATTTCGAGGCCGGCGCAAAGCGCTTGAATCGCCTGAGTCGATCTTGAGGCGCCGGTACGCCGCCGGAGAGATCGATACGGAAGAATTCGAGCGACGCCTGGCCGTATTGCGTGACACGCGAGATGCTGCGTGACGAAGCAGTGCGCTGCATTGACCGATGACGAAAGGAGGAGCTATGTCGAAAGCGATGATCGAAGAGTTTCTAGCGCAACCGGCCCTAGCGCTCGTTGGGATGTCGCGGTCGGGCAAAAAGTTCGGGAACTTCGCTTATCGCGCGCTGAAGTCCAAGGGTTATCACGTCTACCCGATTCATCCGCATGCCACGAGCATCAGTGCCGTTCGATGTTACTCAGATTTTGCAGCTCTCCCAGAACACGTCGAGAACCTTCTAGTTGTTGTTCCCCCGGCGCAGGCCGTCGCAGCGGTCCGCAGCGCTGCCGCAGCCGGCTTTCGTCGTGTATGGCTGCAGCAGGGGTCCGAATCGGCGGAAGTGCTGGAGGCGTGTCGCGATGTTGGTCTCGATGTGATCTCCCGAGAGTGCATCCTAATGTTCGCTCGACCGACCAGTTATCACAAGGCGCACCGGTGGATACATGGACTATTGGGGAAATTGCCGGCGTAGAGTACCCGCAACAAGAGAAAGGAGAAGTTATGAAGTCCAAACAACTCGCGCGCTTCGCGACTAAATGGTCCGCAGTGGGTATTAGTTTAGCGGCCTTTTCTTATGCCACGTACGCGGCAACTACATTCCTTCGATATGGCAGGCCAAGGAGAAGCAAGGGGTCGAAAGCCGACCCCGTGCTGGATATCTTCATGCCGAATTACGAAGTCGTGGATCGCCACAGTGTGCGCATTGCCGTACCCGCCGAGGTCGTATTGACCGCCGCAGCGGAAGTGGACATCGAGAAATGTCCCCTGATTCGGGCAATTTTCAAAAGTAGGGAACTCATCTTAGGAGGTAAGCCCGATAATACGATTCGCCCTTGCGGGCTACTCGCAGAAATGCAGTCGTTGGGGTGGCGTGTATTAGCAGAAATACCCGGCCGAGAAATTGTTGTTGGTGCCGTCACACAGCCGTGGGAACCGAACCCGGTTTTCCGCGGGTTGGCGCCAGATGAGTTCACGAATTTTAAAGATCCTGGCTATGTGAAGATCATCTGGACACTGCGAGCTGATGCCGTTGCCAGTAACGAATCGATTTTCCGCACTGAAACACGTGCAGTCGGAACGGACGGCGAAGCTCGCAAGAAATTCCGGCGATACTGGTCGTTGCTTTCACCCGGTATTGTTGCGATACGCAGCGTCATGCTTCCGGCGGTGAAGGCGGAAGCGGAGCGCCGCTGGGGAGCGAACGCCGCATGACGTTCGGCCTGGGTGCTGACGACTTCGTTGCAATTCGAAAGAAATGAAACCTGACCTGCCATCAGCACCTGTCGCCATCGCATCGCTGGGATTATCCGATGCGGTTGCCGCAGAACGTTTGCGTTTGGAAGGCCCGAATGAACTTCCCGCCGCACGGCCGAAGAGCACATTCCGGATTGCGGCAGAAGTCGTACGCGAACCGATGTTCCTGCTGCTCATTGTGACCGGCGCCGTCTACCTGGTCTTGGGCAGTATTGAAGAAGCTGTCGCGCTTGCAGCCACCATCTTTGTTGTCATCGGGATCACCCTCTATCAGGAAACGAAAACCGAGAGGACGCTCCAGGCGCTGCGCGATCTGTCGAGTCCCCGGGCCCTGGTCATTCGCGATGGTCAGAAAAAGCGTATCGCAGGACGCGAGGTAGTCCGAGGCGACTTACTCGTGCTTTCGGAAGGAGATCGAGTGCCTGCCGATGCGCTTGTCTTATCCGAGATTAACCTTACGGCCGAGGAGTCGCTCCTGACGGGCGAATCTGTCCCGGTTCGAAAAGCGGTTTGGGATGGCTCCTCTGCGATGGCCCGGCCTGGCGGTGACATTATTCCCGCGGTGTTCTCCGGGACTCTGATCGTAAAGGGATACGGGACTGCCGTCGTTACCTCCACAGGGGCTCGTACAGAAATCGGGAAACTTGGATTAGCCCTGAGGAACATCGAGCTTCAGAACACTAATCTGGAGCGGGAAACAAAATCGGCCGTGCGGTTTTTCGCCACAGTTAGTGTCGTTTTATGCATTACGGTTGCATTCGTTTATGGCCTCACACGCGGCAATTGGCTGAATGGAGCATTGGCGGGACTCGCGCTCGCGATTTCACTCGTTCCGGAAGAATTCCCCGTGGTTCTTACGATCTTCCTCGCTTTAGGCGCCTGGCGGATGTCGCGCAAACGTGTGCTTACACGCCGCATTCCCGCAATCGAAATGCTCGGATCCGCAACCGTGCTGTGTGTGGACAAAACCGGAACGCTGACAATGAATCGAATGACCGTTCGCGAAGTGATCGAGGCGCCGCATCATCGCCGAACCGAAATTCTTTCGGCCGCGATGCTCGCCAGTAGCCACGATCCTGTTGATCCGATGGAGAAGGCGCTGCACGAAGCGGCCGCTAATGTTGACGAGAACATCTCCAGGGCCGCGGCGACCTTCATTCGAGAATATCCGCTATCGAGCGAACTGCTTGTGATGTCGCGAGTGGTGGAAATTAGCGAGGACGGAACATTCGACGTATTCGCAAAGGGCGCGCCTGAGGCCATCGCGCAATTGTGTGGTGAGTCCGTCGATAAGATTGGCCGCTCGGCAAAGGAAATGGCTGATCGGGGTCTTCGCGTTTTGGGCGTCGCCCGTGCGCGTATTGCAAAAGCGGAGCTGCCGGATTCCCAGCGAGGTTTTCAGTTCCAATACTTGGGCCTGATCGGCCTCGAGGACCCGGTAAGGTCTGCTGTTCCCGATGCAATTCGTGAATGCTACGACGCCGGCATACGCGTTGTGATGATTACGGGTGATTTTCCCGCAACGGCGCACAGTATTGCTCGGCAAATCGGGTTGAGAAATCCGAACGAAAGCATCACCGGCGCAGAGCTGATGGCAATGTCAGCGGAGGGTTTGCGCGAACGCGTCCGAAGTGTAAACGTCTTCGCGCGCGTTTTACCCGAGCAGAAGCTGCGACTTGTCGAAGCGTTCAAAGCGAACGGTGAAGTCGTGGCCATGACGGGCGACGGCGTAAACGATGCACCTGCCCTCAAGGCGGCAAACATCGGCATCGCGATGGGCGGGCGTGGCACCGATGTCGCGCGTGAAGCCGCATCTTTGGTGCTGCTTGATGACGATTTTTCTTCGATTGTAGCCGCTATACGTCTTGGCCGGCGGATTTACGACAATCTAAAGAAGGCGATGACGTACATCTTTGCGATACACGTTCCTATCGCAGGTATGTCGCTTCTTCCGGTTCTCTTTCGGCTGCCGCTGGTTCTGATGCCGCTCCATATTGTCTTTCTCGAATTGGTAATTGATCCGGCCTGTTCCACAGCCTTCGAATCCGAGCCGGAACACTCGAACATTATGGGCCGGCCACCGCGGAATCCAGGTACTCGAATGTTCGATAGGAAAACGATCACGACAGGACTGTTGCAAGGATTCATGCTGTTCGTGGTCACACTCAGCGCGTTCGT
>DATFXZ010000451.1:0-10025 GCA_035315305.1 Terriglobia bacterium
ACCGAAAATGTATTGCTTCATCTTCGGATTCCAGCGTTTCGTCTGATGACCGAAGTGAACGCCGGCCTCCAAAAGTTCCTTCATTGTAATAGACGCCAAATAAACCTCCGTTTCGAAATTTGAAACATGGTGATACCACCATAGCTAAAAGTCGCTAGCGGGGAGGCGATCCCCGCAAGCAACAACCGACATTACCGCTTCGAGTACTGGAAGCGTTTTCGCGCTCCCGGTTGCCCGTATTTCTTTCGTTCCTTCATGCGCGGATCGCGCGTGAGAAAACCTTCCTTCTTCAAGATAGCACGCAGTTCCGTACTGAATTCGACCAACGCGCGCGCCACACCATGTTGCACCGCGCCGGCCTGACCGTGCATTCCACCGCCATCTACCCGGACCATCACGTCGAATTTATTCAGGGTATCGGAAGCTTCCAGAGGTCGCTTCACCAGCATGCGGTGGGTTTCATCGAAGAAGTACTGTTCTAACTTACGTCCATTAACTGTAAAACTGCCCGTCCCAGGGCGAAGAATCACACGGGCCGTTGAAGTTTTTCTGCGGCCCGTGCCCAAGTGCTGAATTGAACTCAAAAAACCTCCGCTACAACTTAATCGTTTCCGGCGTCTGCGCCGCATGCGGATGCTGATCCGCTGCATAAATTTTCAGACGCCTGACCATACGTTTCCGAAGCTTGTTCTTAGGTAGCATTCCCAAAACCGCTTCGCGGACCATTTTTTCCGGTCTCGTTTCAAAAACCTTGCGTGCGGCAACTTCTCTCAAACCGCCCGGGTAAAGAGTGTGCCACCTGTAGACTTTTTTATCGAGCTTTTCACCCGTAAGTTTAAGCTTGTCGGCATTAACAATGATGACGTGGTCTCCGCTCAAAAGAAAAGGGGTGTACTGAGGTCTGTGCTTCCCCGTTAAAATGGTGGCTGCTTTGGTCGCGATGCGTCCAAGTACCTGATCGGTTGCATCGATCACGTACCATTTGCCTAGGGCGGCCAACTCGCCCGCCGTTAAAAATCTCGTAGACATGCTCAGTCCTTCTAAACAACCGATGTGCAAAAGGTTTGATAGTATAGGAGCTACTTATATCATGTCAAGCAGGCCGGTCCTTGTTCTAGTGGCTTTGAGCTCATTTCTCATGGTTCCCGCCGCCGCCCAGAATGCCTCAAACGGCGATGTTTCCGACCTCCTTCTCCGGGATGAATTACAGCAAGCGGAGAGCCTACTCGACAAACAGCAGAGAACTCCTCAAAACATCGCTTTTCGCGGAGAAATCGAGTTCAGAAAAGGACATTTCGAACGGGCCGAGACTCTATATCGAGAGGCCCTTAAAACGGATCCAAAGAACGCCCGGGCACATTTCGGACTAGCGAAGCTCGCCATGGGAAGGGTGAAAGCCAAGGTGGCCCTCCAGGAACTGGCGAGGGCAATCGAATTAGATCCAAAGGTGCCTCTCTACCACCTCTACGCGAGCGAGGCCTGGGGTATCGACAAAAACTATACGGAACAGCGAAAGCACCTGGAAACCTACCTCATGTTGAATCCGATGGACGAAGATCGCGTCACTGAAGCGAAGGCTGGGCTCGAGATGTTAAAGGCCTTTGATAAAGAAGAAGTGGCTGCCGTTCACGCGCCGGAGAACCCCGCTCCTATTCGATTTCGAAAGTCTTTAAACCTGATCTTTACAGGAATCAAGATCGACGGTAAGGGCCCGTACGAATTCGCAATCGACACAGGCGCAACCCAAACAGTTATCAGCGAAAAACTCGCATCGGAGCTCCAACTCGCGCCGATCGCATCAACCGTCGTTTTCGGCATCGGTGGTGTAGGGAAGGTCGAAACGAAGATCTATAAAATGAAAGAACTTGCCGCCGGTGACGTCACGGTGAAGAACGTACCCGTCGGAACATTCAACGATCCGCTGATATCCCAATTCGCGGATGGAATCTTAGGTACGTCGATCTTTTCGGACTTCAAAGTCACGATCGATTATCCGGCGGGCCAGTTGCTGCTCTCGCGAAGGGCCGCGCCGGTTCCCGCAGGAGCGGAAGTTCTTCCCGTTTGGTTCTTCAGCAATCTACTGTTGCTGCCGCTTGACGTTAACGGCAAACGTGGAAACTTCATCGTAGATACCGGCGCCGTAACAACCGTTCTCTCTCACAGCATGGCAGCGGAACTCGGCGTGAATGAAAATACTCCTGGAGCGAAAATTGATTTGGGAATTGCGGGTGTCGGAGGATTCGAAGGAGTGGTCTTGAAGATTCCGAATGTTACGTTTAAGACGCCGAAGAACACGGAGGTGTTTCCGCAGGTCGTTGCGATCGACTTGAAACAAATCTCGAAAATGATTGGAACTGAAGTGGCCGGCATTCTCGGGTATGACTTCTTTTCCGATTACAAGATCACGCTCGATTATGACGCAGGCGAACTGCGACTGGTTAAATGACCATAGAGGCACGGAGTGACTACCGAACGGCGAAACCCACGGTCTGTCGATATTGACCTTTTTCCAACCGAACGCGTTCTAAAAATCATCAATGCTGAAGACGCGCTTGTAGCGGGCGCTGTGGCGGCAGTAATTCCCGAGGTTGCCAAGCTCGTGGATGCCGCTGTGCTATCCATTCGCTCGGGAGGCCATGTCATCTATGTCGGCGCCGGCACCAGCGGACGCATCGCGATCACAGATGCCGCGGAAATCCCTCCCACGTTCAGCGCGCCAGCGGAGTGGGTCCAAGCTGTTATTGCAGGCGGCACAAAATCATTCGCCAAGGCCATGGAGGGTGCAGAAGACGATCGGGAAAAAGCGGCAATAGACCTGAAATCGAAGAAGCTAACGGAAAAGGATATGGTCATCGGCATCGCAGCGGCAGGTGCCACTCCATATACCCTCGCTGCGCTGGAATTCGCCAAGAGTAAGGGCGCGAAAACCGTCGCAATCGTCTGTTCCACAAACTCTCCAATGTCGAAAATTGCGGACACCACCGTGCATTTGGCGGTAGGCGCTGAAATCATCACCGGGTCCACACGAATGAAAGCCGGTACCGCACAGAAAATGGTTCTGAACATGATCAGCACGGCGACGATGATTCGCCTCGGTATGACGTATAGCAATTGGATGATCAACGTCAGTATGACGAACGAAAAGCTGCGCGAACGCGGCAAGCATATGCTCCAGGAGATTCTCGGAGTCAAAGCGAATGATGCCGAGAAACTGGTGGAAGCGTCAGGAGCCAACCTAAAGGTTGCGGTGATCATGGGCGCAACCGGATGTGATCGTGAGGAAGCCGAGAAAAGACTCACAGCTGCGAATGGAAATCTTCGCAATGTGGTGGCACACCTCGGAAGCGGACGTGAGTAGGAAAGCTTTCGTCGCGATCGACGCAGGATGCCTCTACACTCCGGAAAGGAAATTCTCACCAGGCCGGCTGTTGATCGAAGGGAAAACGATTACTGCAGTTGGCGCTCCCGAATCTATTCGTATTCCTCCCAATACACACCAAATTGATGCCTCCAAGCTGCTGGTAACGCCCGGATTCCTCGATCCGCACATTCATGGCTGCGGCGGCGTAGACGTGATGCAGGCTACGTACGATTCGCTCAACGCCGTCAGCCGGATTCTCGTCCGGCATGGAACGACATCATTTCTGCCGACCACTGTCTCATCGCCGCCGGATGTCCTTACGAATACGGTCGAACAGTTGGGGGTGGCGATGACGAAGTCCTTTGATGGAGCGGAACCACTCGGAATTCATCTGGAAGGGCCATTCATCAGCGAGGCGAAACGCGGCACGCACAAAGCGTCGTACGTCCTCGCACCGGATCTCGACCTTTTCGAAAAGTGGGTCCGCGCCTCCGGGAACGCTGTGCGGCTCCTCACGATCGCACCGGAATTGAGCGGAACCGAGCCGCTGGAAATCATGGCGCGTCATTACGACGTCACCGTTGCAATGGGACACTCCAATGCGACGTTCGATCAGGCAAGGGCGGCAGCAGATCGAGGAATTTGTTATGCCGTTCACACTTTCAATGCAATGCGGGCGTTTTCGCATCGCGACCCCGGCATCGTGGGCGAAGTGCTCGCCGACAATCGAGTTTTTGCAGAGATTATCGCAGACGGAATACACGTTGATGAGGCTGTCGTGCGCATTTTTGCCCGTGCCAAAGGAAAACCGGGTGTGCTGTTGACCACAGATGCAATCAGTGCGACAGACATGCCAGACGGTCGATATTCGCTGGGCGGAGAAACTATTGAAGTCATTGACGGAATTTGCCGCGACGCGGAAGGCCGGCTGGCGGGCAGCACGCTGACGCAGGAGGTTGCGTTCCGTAACTTCGCTCGATGGACGGAATGGCCATTCGAAGACGCTTTGGCGGGCCTCACGCTGAACCCCGCTCGCGCTCTTAAACTGCACGGAAAGGGAGTTCTCGAGCCGGGCGCCGATGCCGATGTGGTAATCATGGACGAGCAGTTCAGAATTATTAAAACGCTGGTCGCTGGCCGCGTGGTATTTGAAAGATTGTAGGTCATGGACAAATTACGGATTAAAGGCGGCAACGTTCTCGAAGGACAGATTCGCGTCAGCGGTGCGAAAAACTCCGCGCTCCCGGCGATGGCGGCATCGCTGTTGACGAAGGAAGAAGTCATTCTGGAAAATCTTCCTCTCGTTAACGATATTTTCACCACCAGGCGGCTGCTTCGGGAATTGGGCGCAATGGTCGAATTTGAAGAGGACCATGCCGCGCGGATTCACGCACAAAAAATCCTATCGCCCGAAGCGCCTTACGATCTTGTTAAGACGATGCGAGCTTCAGTGCTTGTGCTTGGGCCATTGCTTGCCCGAACTGGACGGGCACGTGTATCGCTGCCTGGAGGTTGTGCGATTGGCGCGAGGCCGATCAATCTCCACATCCATGGCTTTCAAAAGCTCGGCGCGACTGTTCGCACGGAGCACGGTTACGTCGAAGCTTCAGCGGAACGGCTTTCGGGAGCTGAAATCCTGTTCGACAGAATCAGCGTCACGGGAACCGAAAACTTGATGATGGCCGCTACAATGGCTCACGGCAAAACGGTGCTTCAGAACGCGGCATGCGAACCGGAAATCGTGGACCTCGCGTCGATGCTCATCGCCATGGGCGCTCGCATAAAGGGGGCAGGGACGCCGACCATCACCATCGAAGGCGTGAACGAACTGAAAGGAACCAAGCATCACATTATTCCGGATCGCATTGAAGCGGGCACGTTCCTGATTGCCGGAGCCATGACAAACGGCAACCTCGAAATAATGCACATAAATCCAGCTCACCTGGGAAGCATCATCCAGAAGCTGCGTGATACGGGAGTGAGAATCGAAACGGGTTCTGCCAGCATGACGGTGCAAGGAAATGGACAGCTTCGGGCGGCGGATGTCGCGACGAAAGAGTACCCAGGCTTTGCCACAGACATGCAAGCGCAATATATGGCATTGATGACCCAGTCTGCCGGAACATCCGTCATTACTGAAAACATTTTCGAGAATCGATTCATGCATGCCAGCGAATTGATGCGCATGGGGGCCGATATCCGCATTGACGGAGCTCGCGCCATCGTCACGGGAAAAACCCGATTGAGCGGCGCTACGGTGATCGCATCCGACCTCCGCGCCAGCGCTTCGCTGGTTATCGCCGGCCTCGTTGCGGACGGTACGACCATCATCGACCGCGTTTATCACCTCGACCGAGGGTACGAGAAAATCGAAGAGAAATTACGGTCGGTAGGCGCCAATATCGAACGGCTGAAGTGAGCGGCGTCCTGAGTGGCGTACGTCTTTGTGGTTATCAATTCACCACGATGCGACCATCGAGTTTAGGCGAGATGATGTGATGGGATTTGATGTAGTCGACCAACACATCACGAAGGACGATGCCGCTATCGATCATGTCGGTACCGTTCGCAAATTCAGTAAACCCGTCCCCGCCTGCGACGACGAAATCATTTGTTGTAACCGTGTACAGCTTCGAATCTTCGATACCCATCCCATCTAACAACACCGCTGAAACGATTCGTTGTCCCTGCGGCCTTGTTCGATCGAATTGAACGCGCACGCCGCTAAGAGCAATCATTCCGACTGTTGGAACCAAACCGCGTTCAAACGTCTTTTTTAGCTGTGCGCCCGTTAGTTTCAAAGTGATGAGCGTGTTTTGAAACGGCAGGACTTCGAAAGCATTTCCCCAGGTGATTTTGCCTTTCGTAATTTTTGTGCGAACTCCACCGATGTTCTGAATAGCGATTTGTGTCTTTCCCTTCTCGCGGAAAGCGTCGGCGACGACGTTCGCCAACGGAGACTCGACCGTTCGCGAATATGTGAGGTCGTCCGTGGCTTCCCCGATAATCTCCGCCATTTTCACCTTTACCTTGTCGCTAAATGGCAAGAGGACTTTGATGATGTCGGGATCTGGACGGACACTCTTCACCGGAATCAGCGTAGCCTGCATGCGCGATATGTTTTTGTTCTGAAATTCCAGATCGACGCGGCCCACGTTCCGTCCAGCCACACCTGTTTTTGCGACGAGCGTTTTATCCAGCCAGATCGGACCTAGAGCATCATGGTTGTGACCGCCGATGATCAGACGAATCTCCGGAAAGGCACTGGCAACACGCTTCTCTTCGTCGTCCTCCAGATGAGCCATTGCTATCACGAAGTCCGATTTCCTGCGAACCTCCGGCAGAAGCCGCTCGAGGGTCTTGACCGTATCCAGAACCGTCACACCCACGACGTTATTCGGGTGACTCTGACTTTTCACGTCCTCGGTCGTCAGGCCGATAAGACCAAACCGGATTCCGCGCGCATTTACGATGGTGTATTGCTTGATTTCGGAAACCGGCGTCTGGAGATTCGCCGACAGGACGGGGAATTTCGCCTCCCGCAAACGCAGGCGTAGCGCGTTTTGACCATAATCGAATTCGTGGTTGCCGATCGTGCCGGCGTCATATCCGATCTTGTTCATTGCCTGGATCATTGGCGCGCCTTTGAACTCGTCTGCAAGGAAGGTTCCGGTTGAGATATCACCCGCATCGAGTATCAGGTCCGGCCTGGCGTTGCGCATAATGGTTGCAATCTCTGCCATTCCGCCAATTCCGTCCCGGGGCAAAAGCTGGCCGTGAAGATCATTGGTGTGCATGACCACGATGTGTGTCGCTGTTTGGCCTAAAAAGCCGGGACGTGCGGAGAGGCACGCGAGAAGCAGCAGAACTGGCAGGATGCGGCGCATGCGCTCAATTTTACGATATGAAAAACCTCGTCGAGCGATGTCTGCTAGAATTTAGTCCATGCTGACAGTTCTGCTGCTAAGTGCGCTTCTGGCGAGCGCTACAAAACCGCAACAGACCGGAATCATTACCGGGTCCGTTGTTCTGCCGCCTCAGCAGGAAATTTCGGAGCCGGTACGGGTCCTCTTGCTATCGCCGGACTATGCGGATCTCTGGGTTAGCGAAGTCCAGAAGCGTCTCGATCGGTATTGGCAACAATTCCAGCCGGCATTTAGATATCGCAAAGAGTCCTTCACAGAGCTCTCGAGGCAAGCGCACAAGGAAGCGACAAACTACGTTCTCAATCGTATGAAACGTGACGCCTCCGGCAATATTTCCGAATATCTGATGCAAACCTCAACAGACGGAAAGTTCGAATTCAAAAACATTCCGTTCGGCGAATATAAAGTCCTCGCAATCGGAAAGATCGGCAACCAGGATGTGATGTGGCACGAATTCATCGACGTGCGCAGCGCGATACCCCACTTTCTTGAATTGAAAAAACGCGTGCCGTGAGTTCGTACCGGTTTTTGATGGTCGCCGGCGAGGCTTCGGGCGACATGTATGGCGCGGAGGTCGCGCGCAGACTTTTCCATAAGTTTCCTGATTGTCAGATTTATGGTCTCGGCGGGCAACGCATGCGCGAGGCGGGCGTTCAGCTCGAAGGTGACATCAGCAAAACCGCAGTCATCGGACCTTTTGAGGTGGTGAGTTCGCTCGCGAGCCTTTATCGTGTCTTCCGGCGGCTCGCAGAGCGAGTGGAAACGGATCCGCCTACGGCTGCGATTCTCATCGACTTCCCCGATTTCAATCTGCGGCTCGGCCAGAGGGTAAGGGACGCCGGAGTCCCTGTCGTTTATTACGTCAGCCCACAAGTGTGGGCGTGGCGAGAAGGCCGGGTGAAACAACTCCGCCGGTTTGTAAACAAGATGCTCGTGATCCTTCCTTTCGAGGAGGAAATGTATCGGAAAGCAGGCGTCGACGTAGAGTTCGTTGGCCATCCCTTAGTGGATATGGTGCGAGCCACGAAATCCAAAGAGGAATTTTGCACAGCTTACGAGCTGGATCCACGCAAACCCATCGTGGCCTTATTACCGGGCAGCAGGCGGAAGGAGGTCCGCTTCATTCTTCCCACGTTGTGCGAAACGGCTAAACTGATCAGCAAACAAAAGCCCGATACGCAATTTGTACTGCCGATGGCATCAGGGCTTCATCGCCGATCGGTCGAAAATATCGTCCGGTCTCAGCCGATCACCATTGTCACGAACGATACCTACAATGCCGTGCGATACGCCCGAGCGGCAGTCGTCGCCAGCGGCACTGCCACGCTGGAGACGGCGCTGCTAGGCACACCCGAAGTCATTGTGTATCGCATTTCTCAAGCGTCGTGGCTGGTGGGTAAGGCGCTTCTAAAAGTACGCTTGTTTGGAATCGTGAACATCATTCTTGGAGAAGAAGTTGTGCCCGAACTCTTCCAAGAACGAATGACGCCGGAGGAAGTCAGCAAGATCACGTTGCGGTTGATGGATGACGTATGGGTTCAGTCACGCATTCGAGGAAATTACGAAAAGCTGAGACGGCAACTCGGATCGGGAAATGTCTCCGACAGAGTCGTCGACGCCGTGGCAAAACTCATATAGCCACAAAAGGCACAAACTGTAGAGGCGAATTCCTAATTCCGGACTGCGACGAACGACAGAATGATTCTGGATTCGATAGGCTTACCGAATGCTGTGGCAGGAGTGAATTGAGCCAGCGAGAGCACTTGACGAATCCAGCCGTTCACTTCCGGATTCTGAGGTCCAGAGAGCACCTGATAATCCAGCACGCGTCCTTCATGGCCCACGTAAGTTTCGATCGTCAACGGCTCTTCGAGGTTCTTATCGTTGGAAGCGAAGCGAATTTAGTTCGCATTTTTCGTGCGGATCGGTTGAAATAATCGGTAAACGGGCTGTTTTTCAAAATGATCTTGCGTTAAAACTGTCGATTGTGAGGTGAGCGAGCCAAGCAGGAAACCGAACAGGAGCATCGTAAGTGCGGCCCCGAGCAAAGCGGGAACAATCATCGGCCTAAGAAAATTATTAAGACGGTTTTCAAAGCGGACGAGGAAGTTGTTGTTTCGTGCGTGTGATAGCCGGACCCGAGTTTCCAGTACCATGTCCTCCGGCATCGGAGGTACGTCGATGCGTGCGACGAGACTGCGCATGGAAATATATGACTGGAGCTGGCGCTGGCACGGCTGGCAAGCCGCGACGTGACTTTCGAGACGTTCGGCCTCAGCGGCCGTCACCATCGAATCAATGAACGGGCTCATTAAGTGTTGAACGGAACTGCACTCTACTGTACTCATTGCGACTACCTCAAATGCTGAACCGATAAATAACGCATCAGCGATTTCTTCAAATCGCCTCTCGCCCGAGCGAGGCGGGATTTAACGGTCCCAATCGAAACCCCCAAAACATCGGCGATTTCGGTGTAGGAGAATCCCTCGATATCACGCAGCACAATGATCGATCGATGATCTTTCGAGAGTCTCCCTAGAGCTTGCTGAATTGCAGTCTCTTGTTCCTTCGACTGCAACGCCTGTTCAGGCGACGGCCCCGGACTCGGAACGCCGTGGCCCGGGCCGGTTCCATTTCCGTTCGGTTGGTCGTCAATGGATACCGTTGCGAATCGGTACCGCCTTTTCCACCAGCGCAAGCGGTTCAGCATCTCGGAAAACGCGATTTTGAAGATCCAG
>DATFXZ010000452.1:0-2723 GCA_035315305.1 Terriglobia bacterium
AGAACTCCCGACGCGTCGGGATTTAGAAATTCCTGGACAACGGCCGCCATTCGAGGTTCTGCCGTGATGCCGCGTTTTAGACGATAGGCCGCTGCAGCAGGAGAAGAGGCTGATCTCCGAATCTCGTGAAGTGCATCGACAATTTCTTCGACCAGGCACAGGTTCAGACGGCTGGTATAAATACCGGCGAATGACGCGCTGCCGCTGTCTTCTTCGACGGCGGAAGAACGTACTGCGACGGATTTTGATCCAAGCTGTACCAGCGCCTCCCGGATATCAGCGGGTGTGACGGTTTCCATTCCTTGGACCGTGACACAAAACCCCCGCGGAACAGGAAGCGCTGCTTGCGTGAGGCGGCACAACCGGAACCCTTTTCCCCCAATCTGATCTGCATTCGCCTGTTCGTCAAACCGTACGATCTTCACATCCGCACCGTGACAAATCCGCGATCGCCATCCACAAACACATGCGCTCCGTCCGGAATCTTTGTTGTTGCAAGGCTCGTGCCGACCACGGCCGGAATTCCGAATTCACGCGCGACAATTGCGGCATGGCATAAGGCCCCGCCGCGATCCGTAACGACGCCGCCGATGATGGGCAAAATGACGTTGTACGCCGGCGAGGTGGTGCGCGCAACGAGAACGTCTCCATGAGACACTTTTTCAAAATCGCCCGGGCCACGCACGACTCGCGCCGTCCCTTCGTATTGCCCGGGACTTGCAGCGAGACCTTCAATCAATAAAGACCAGGAACTTTGCGGCGATGTCTGCGCACGCCCATCCATTTCCGCCAGGTAAAACCGGATAGCCGATGTGACTCGCGCGCACGCCGGACGAAGCAACTCTTCGGATACGAGCAGTTCAGGATCGCCAAAACTGGCCGGCGGCTCTTCAAGAGCCCAGGCACGCCATTCGGCAGTGCGCCTGGACAACTCGTCTGAAGTCGGAGAGCAGTTGCCGGAGAGAAGAATATCGAGCTCAACCGGCGTCGTTTGAAAAATATCATCCCGGGAATGGAGCCTGCCGCGTACCACCAGTTGATCTGCTATAGCGAGCATGTCGCGACGGAGGAGGCCCAGCGGCCATAGATACGTTACTCGAACGTCTTCGTCATTGAGGCCATACGCACACTTCGCCTCCTCGAGGCCTTCTTCAAAGGCGGCTCTCTTCTGAGCAGGCACACGCGAACGTAATTTTTCTTCGACCTCGAACCGCGACGGACCTGGTTCGGAATTGCCGGTGGAAAAAGTCCGAGCACACAGGACCGCTAAGGTAAAGTGTGGCAGTTCACGCAAGGTGAGATCGGTTAAGTCAAATCCGGTTACAACTCGATCGCCATATTCATTGAGGTACGCGTCGATTCCATCACGAATTTCTGGGGATATGCTCCTGAGTCGTTCAAGGCGAGTCGAGGCCTCCGTCGTTTGATCGCGAACAAGAACGGATCCGGCTGAGCTCCCGTCGATTTTTTCCGCGAGCCGCCTGATTGCACGAACATACTCGGTGCTTTCACCCGAGGAATTGCGAAGTATGGATAGAGCTTCAGAGGTCGCCGCGCCCGTCCACCCACACGTATCGCGAACCCAACCTCCTACCGTGAACATGCTTGCGGGTTGCTGGCTGAAATGTTGAATCACACCTTCGATAAAGATCTGCCGAAGTGCCCTCAACCGGTCGAGATGAGTGTTCGGATTCCAATCCGAGAGAGGCTGCCGCGCGAACTCGAGCAGCCGGTCGCGGAACGATGTCTCGATACTCGGCCAACCGTCGCGATCGCGGCGCCATAGTTTTGTCGTCATTGCTTCTTCAGCGACAGTACAACGGCAGGCGAGATCTTGAGCATCCTCGACCGGACAAAGCCTTACGTATATACGCCCCCGGAGTCGGGCAAAATCGAAACGCTCGATAGCACATCCGTAACGCCGGAAGCCGATCCTCGTCCCTTCATGATGAGCTGGAATAAACAGTTCCCACAGATGCAGCGATATTCCTCCGGGAAAGTGCGTCGTGTTACGTGCCCACCGGCCATAGCCTGGATACTCATTCCATTGGGCAATGCTCATGATCGCTTGCGTCCGTTCCGCACAGTTGCTCCACGCGCGAGAGTTCTGATAGCCCAAGCTACTCTTTCTGCAGCCTCTTGGGTGTTCAGGCCGAGGTAATCCTTGAAAGCTCGCACGCAAGCATGAGAGTTCAGAATCAAAACAATGTCGATCAACCAGCCCGCCTCTTTACGCGAAAGATCTTTCGTTGCGGGCTGGAGCGCTTTGGACAAATACTTCGTTCGCTCTTTGAACTCAGGCCGGCGTATGGCATATCCCAGACTGGAACTCATAGCAGCCGACAACGTTGGTTCGATAGCCTCACGGCGCTGAAAGGTTATGGGAATAATGTTGGCGAGGTCATCCGGCGTTTCCATAGGCGGGAATTCCGAAAAGTGGAAGGAACCCTTGCGGTGCGCGTATTCGTCCAGCGCGGCGACGAGATCCCTCTTTGTCGGGAAATACCTGTAGACCGACGGAATGGATACCCCTGCCGCGCGTGCGATAAGGGGAATCGACAGTTCCGCGATGCCGTTCTTCGCCATCACTTTCACCAGACCATCCAGAATCCGCTCGCGTGTCTGAACTGCGCGCTCTTCCCGTAATGGACTGCGATAAATTCTGGATTTGCGTGGCCGATTTGTCTTTGGCTTCATGTCGAGCATTGTACGCGAAGCGGAAA
>DATFXZ010000453.1:0-7779 GCA_035315305.1 Terriglobia bacterium
CCGACGTGTCGTCCACTTTAACGTGACAGGTCATCCCACGGCCGAATGGACCGCGCAGCAAATGCTCGAAGCCTTTCCCTTCGACACAGCACCGAAATATTTGTTGCGAGTTCGTGATCGGATCTACGGAGAGAAGTTCCGCAAACAAGTCGAAGTCATGAATATCAAAGAAGTTCTCAGCGCCCCGCGATCTCCCTGGCAACGCGCCCGATTCGCGCTCCGTGCAATCGGTCGGCAGAGTCATCGCGTTTCCTGAAGTCGGTGGGCTGCACCATCGGTGCGAGCGCGTCGCCTAACAGGTTTCAAACTGTAGATTCTTCGAATGCGTGGCTACGATTGTCTTCAAACCGATAGGACGGAAGACCCGAAGCGTACGCGTCCAGAATTTCAAGCCAAGTCGTCTCGTTGACGGGCGGCTTTGGCTAATGCTTTCCATTCGTCATTGCCGAAACAGTCGCTCACGAGATTTTCCGTAAGCTCCTTTTCCTGAGCAGAGCGAGCGTTGTCGCTACGTTTCTTGTTCCGGCTATCCGCGGGTACTTCTCAAAAATGAATGCGCAGCCCGAACTCCATCTGTCGTGGATTGATCGCCGGAGGCCCGGCCGTAATGCTGTTCTTCTCCGACGGCGACGAAGTATCGCAAATGCCGCAACTCCATGACCGATAGCTTACCGGTATCGGTTCAATAGTAAAGATGTTTTGGACGCATTGCTCCATTTCGGGAAATCATCAGATCATGAAAGGTGATGCGGTGAAGAAAAAGCGAAGGCCAAGCAGTTCCGAACAAAGACCAAGACGAAAAAGATCCGCAAGGCGAAACCCGTAATCACCTTGCCGACGGTCTGGGAACGATAGCGACGAAAGGGGGCGACACATGAAATATAGACTCATGGGTAGATCAGGGTTGCGCGTATCGGAAGTGGCCCTGGGAACGATGACGTTTGGAGAAGACTGGGGCTGGGGTGCCTCGAAAGACGAAGCGCGAAAGGTCTACGACGCGTTCCGCGAAGCAGGAGGGAACTTCATCGACACCGCGAATGTCTACACGAACGGCACAAGTGAATCCTTTGTTGGCGAGTTCTCAAAGGAACATCGCGGAAGCATGGTGCTAGCCACGAAGTACACCAACGCGGTCCCTGGCAATGACGCGAATGCCGCAGGCAATCATCGCAAGAGCATGATGCAAGCCGTGGAGGCAAGCTTGAGACGGCTTCAAACGGATTACATTGATCTCTACTGGGTCCATGTTTGGGATCAACTGACTCCGGAAGAGGAAATCAAGCGGGGCCTCGATGACCTGATACGACAGGGCAAGGTCCTCTACGTTGGCATGTCCGACGCACCAGCGTGGTGGGTTGCGCATGCAAACGCCATCGCATCGCTTCGTGGCTGGTCGCCCTTCGTCGGCTTGCAAGCGGAGTACAGTTTGATTGAGCGAAGCGTCGAACGGGAACTGCTGCCGATGGCGAAGGCGCTGAACCTTGGGGTAACCGCGTGGGCTCCCTTGTCTAATGGCGTATTGACCGGCAAGTATCACGGCCAAAGTGCGTCCGAAGCGGGCCGCATGAACAGGGAAATGCTAAAGGAGTTCGTTCCAGAAGCGCATCGTACGGAGCGCGTGATTGCGGCTGTCAAAGCTGTGTCTGAGCAAACTGGTCGAAGCATGGCACAAGTGGCGCTGGCATGGCTTCGTTCGCGTTCGGTGATCCCGATACTCGGCGCACGCAAGCTTACGCAGCTTCAGGACAATTTGGCCAGCATCGACCTGTCTCTCTCTGCCGAGCAACTGCAGACACTCGACGATGCCAGCTCGATCGAACTGGGTTTTCCATACACTTTGTACGCAAAGGAATCCTCACGCGCAATTCTCTATGGCGGCATGCGCGATCTCATCATGGCGTAGGAGAAAGGCCGTGGCATGACTCCGAAGGAGGACGACCATGAACGCACCCAACGTTCGGCTCGATACAGAATTTGCGGGTAAGCGCGTGCTGGTGACTGGTGGTACGCGCGGCGTCGGCGAAGCCATTGTGCGTCGCCTGGCATCGGCCGGAGCAATTGTAGCGACAACTGCGCGTTCGCCAAGACCTGCTGGACTCGAAGTACGTCTGTTCGTGCAGGCGGACATCAGCAAACGCGAAGGAGTCGATAAGGTCATCTCGGAGGTGCTGGCTCAATTTGAGGGCATCGACATCCTTATCCATAACGCTGGCGGTTCGGGCGCTGCAGGTGGCGGAGCATTGGTGCTGTCCGACGCGGATTGGCAACAGGCGTTCGACATGAATCTCCTCGCGGCCACCAGACTGGATCGCGGTTTTCTGCCATCGATGCTCAAACAAGGATCCGGCGTAATCATCCACGTCTCATCCATCCAGCGAGCCTTACCCCTCTTCGATTCGACTCTGGCATACGCGGCCGCCAAGGCAGCTCTGACGAATTACAGCAAAGGACTTTCAAAGGAAGTCTCACCGAAAGGTATCCGGGTCAATACGGTGGCTCCAGGTTATACAGAAACGGACGCTGCACAGGGAATGGTCAAGGAGATCGCGCAGCGAACCGGTATAAGCGAACAGGATGCGAGACAGCGCATCATGGACTCTCTCGGCGGCATTCCACTGGGCAGACCTAATCGACCCGAAGAAGTTGCGGAACTCGTAGCCTTCCTAGCGTCAGACCGCGCTTCGTCTATAACCGGCAGTGAATACGTAATCGACGGTGGAACCATACCGACTGTGTGAGGACTGTTCCGGAATGCGGGCATTGCTTGTTTCTTTCGCGGCGCTTTCAACTGCACCTTTGCCGGGTGACATGCTGGCAGGATAATTGAAACGATGAATCAGAAATCCATTGAAAGAACCTGGGCACAACGTGGCTTCAGTTGCGGACTATGGACCGACCCGGCAGGCCAGCAATGGGAGAATTTTGTTCACAGCGTAGATGAGGTCGTGATGGTTGTGGATGGCAACGTGGAGTTTGAAATCGGCGGGAAAACGCAACGTCCAGAAGCGGGCGAAGAATTGTTCATTCCTGCAGGTACTCGGCACTCCGTCAGGAACATTGGATCAACCACAGCCCACTGGCTATATGGATATCGCGAGACCTCGAAACACCAGTAGTTGTCATTTTTTCCGGTCGAAAATTGCTCCACCGACTCTGAGGAAATTCCTTGCTGTGTGGTCTGAGTGTTGTGATTGCCGGGTGACAATTTCCGGCAGCCGTTCACGGTCTGCCAGCACCGTCTGTTGGCAGTGGTGGAACACTTAACGGCGGGCGACGATGCTTCGTCGCCTGTTCGAAAGCATAAGCCAGGCCGATCAGCCGAGGCTCACTGAAAGCGCGTCCGGAGAATGTGACGCCATATGGCGCCGGCTCGGCATTGAACCCATCAGGGAATGGCGGCGTCGGCGCATTCTCGACAAAACCTGCCGGTACCACAATACTCGGATAGCCGGCACGCGCTGCAATGTTGGCGCCACGGTTTGCCGCGAACAAAATGGCATCAAAGTCATCGGCCGTTCCGGGAATTCCGTCTGGTCCGTTGTAGATCGCGTCCAGACCGCCCCGCGAAAGCACCAGATCCATTGCCCGGTCGTTTTGGTAGCGCACAGTATCTGCACTACCTGGTGCGATATCAAACAGGTCAGACTCGATCGCGAGGACTTGACCGTACTTGATGGATTCCGGAGCATGTGCGTGGTTATATGCGATCACATCCGCCAACGTATGGACCGGTGCGCCTGGGCCAAGACTCGCCAGGTAAGCGTTCAAATCACGCTTGAACCCGTAAAGCAAAACCGTTGAGCAATTCTGCTGTCCATGTGTACCGCACCCGCCGAATGCGTTGAGACTTGGCTGAGTCGGAATGTCGGCGTGTTCCTGTACGAATGCTCCTTGCGCGCGTAGCACAGCAATGGCGTCGTTGACCACTTGTTGCTGCGACGAGCTCAGATTCACCGTGCCACTGGTGTCCGTCCAATAACTGAAATATGGCACAGCGATACGGGCGCCTTTCAGTGCGCTAGGATTCAGAAACTGTGTATAGTCACTGAAGCATTCGCCCGGCATCAGACAGGTTGCTGTTGCTGGATCGCTGGGATCAAATCCCGCAATGATACCCAGCAGAATCGCGGCATCTGTGACGGTGCGCGCCAGGGGACCAGCGGTGTCCTGATCTGCCGTGATCGGGATGATGCCATCGCGGCTGACCAGTCCTACAGTTGGTTTGATACCCACGACCAAGTTCTGGGTGCCTGGACTGAGAATGGATCCAGACGTTTCCGTTCCAATACCCACCGTTGCAAGGTTTGCGCTGACTGCGATCCCAGGACCAGAACTTGAACCACCCGGAGAAAGCGCAGGGCGGCCATCATTAAATGGTGTGACCTCGCGCGGGTCAGGACGAGGATCGAACGGATTTGAATCCGTATCCACCGAGAGAGCTGTAGCCCGCCGGCATCCCGTTTGTAAGAAAATTAGCGAATTCGGTCAGAGTTGCCTTTCCGATAATGATCGCGCCCGCGGCGCGCAGCTTTCGTGTGATGAAGGCATCGTCCGGCGGAATGGACCCGGTCAGAGCCACCGAACCCGCGGTTGTTGGCATGTCGAAGGTATTGACGTTGTCTTTTAGAACGACTGGAATGCCAAACAGTCCTTTGGATGTCATCAGTATTTCACTCTCCGTCTCGTGTGTTTTGCATGTTGAATGCTGATAACCCTGTGCTGCACTGTATCGAAGTAGCCGAACAAAGCAGGTCCGCTTTCGATGCTAGAGACGCGTTTGAAAGGGGTTTTTGTGCCAGTTGGGATTGGCTCGACAAATTGTCTTCAGGATTCGGATCGGCCTTTTTAGAGTCTAAGAGCCCGCTATGATTCGATGTTCGGCAAGTTCCCGCCGTCGGAGACTACACCCAAGTAAGACAGCAATGATCGCTCGGTCCGCGCCCACACTGACAAGTGCGAGTTTGATTGGTTTGAGCCGCGAAGTCGCCTTTGCCGACGACATTGCCGGAGCTGTCGAGCGAAACCTGGCCAGCGATATAGACGGTCCGCCCGCTGTTGACTTCCACGACATGACTCGCCTCCGTCGCGAGCTTTTAAGCTGACGTGATGGAGAGAACGTGGGCAATTAGGAGGATAAGATCGTGCATTCCAGATCTTACTAGGAGCAGAAAATGCTGAATTCAGGCTCGAATCAGCAATTCGCCATAGACAACACAACAGGCAGCTTTAACCGGCAGGACCCAATGGCATCAGTTAGCCTCCGAAAACGCAAACTATTCTACGGGCCGTTTAATGAACTTCTCGTAGAGGTCGGTGTGCTTGCTCTTCAATTCGACAGGTTTTCCTGCGATGAAAAGCTGCTTTACCTTTGTCGCGTGTTCCAGGGGATCGCCGTCCGTGAGCATGATGTTGGCGATCTTTCCCTCCGATATGCTCCCGGTCTGAGCATCGATTCCAAGAATTTGCGCCGCATTGATAGTGACCGCTTTCCACGCTTCCTCTTTCGGCAGTCCGAAGGCGACGGACATCGCCGCGTGCCATGGCAGATCTCGCGCACTGGATGTGCTATCGCTAGTGAATGCGATCTTGACGCCGGCTTTGACGAGTTCGGCGGCAGTCGCGTAGTTCACATCATAAGGATAGGAGTCGTCACCGGGAGATTGGAGCGTAGCGCCGAGAATGACCGGCACGTTTCTGCCTTTCAACAGATTTACAACCTTCCATGCTTCAGCGCATCCGCTCAAAACACCCTTCAATTTGAATTCGTCGATGAGATCGAGGGCCCCTTTGATTTCGTTTTCACTTTCGACGTTGAACAGCGCGGGCTCCTGCCCATTGACTACAGGAACTAATGCCCTAAGGCGCGGGTTCGTGTCTGCATCGGCGGCAGGCGCGGCAACGATCTTGGCAAATGCCTGCGCATCCTTAAACGTCCGATGCAGCAGGTCGATTCTCTTTTTCCGTGTGTCCTCGTCCTCGCGCCGCTGGGTTTCTGTGGCATTCGCCGGCAGATTCACATCGCGTGGATAGTTAATGACCATCACCGCTGAGTCCCTGACGAGCATGTCTTTCAGCACCCACCCGTCCAGATCGATGACCGCGCCCTGACCCGAAATGAGGCCGCCTCGCGGCAGTGAACCCACAGTGGTGATCCCGTTGGCGCGAGTAATGGCGACGTGTTCGCTTTGCGGGTTGATGGCCGCGGATGCTCTCAACTCCGGGTTGAGATCACCCAGCTCGCTCGCGTCCTGTGTGGCTTGAACGGACGAGATTTCCTGGAGCCCGATCGCCGTGTGGGGGTCGATCATGCCGGGGTAAGCGATCAGTCCCTTCGCCTCGATAACTTTCGCGTTGGACGGAATCGCGATGTTGGTGCCGACTTGCGTAATTTTTCCGTCCTGAATCAAGATGTTCCCATTTGGGATAGTTGCGCCGGCAATAGTGACGATCTTCGCGTTCTTAATGGCATAGGTCTGAGGCCGGCTTTGCCCAAGGAAAACGGGAACGGAAGTTAGGAAACCCAAAACAGAACACAAGAATGACAAAGTAGATCTGGTCATTGTGCGGCCTCGCGCGGTTGCGTCTTCAGATCCAGTTCGCGATCGAAATAGATCTGACCGTCGATGAATGTTTTTTCCACTGTGGTGTATGAACTGAGAGGATGGGCGCTGAACAGAACCAGATCGGCATCCTTCCCAACTTCAATGCTGCCGACGCGGTTATCGATTCCGAGCTGGATCGCGGGATTCAATGTGATCATTTTGAGAGCGTCATCTTCATTGAGTTCACCATTATTGTAGTGATAGACGCGGCCGGCTTCCTCGTAGAGTCGTGTGACGCGCTCGTTGTCGTCAGAGTTGATCGAAACATTAACGCCGAACTTGTGCATGATCGCCGCATTGTACGGAATAGCATCCCACGCTTCCACCTTATAGCCCCAGAAGTCCGCAAATGTTGACGCCATGGCACCGTGATGCTTGATTTCGTTCGCCACCTTGTATCCTTCCAGCACATGTTGCAGCGTCCGAACTTTGAATCCGAATTCATCCGCGATGTTGAGCATCATCACGATTTCCGGAGCAACGTAGGAATGGACATGCACCATGATCTTCCCGCGCAAGATGTCGGCGAGCGTTTCGAGTTTCAAGTCCTTTCGCGGAGGTATAACATTTTCGCCGCGCTGTTTCGCGGCCTGAAAGTCATCCCACTCCTTCATATATCTCGTGGCTTCGGTGAAGGACTCGCGAAGCGTCTCCTCGACGCCCAAACGAGTCGTAGGCCAGCGGCGGTTGTTTTGAGGCTGATTGTTATTGTTGGACCGCTTGGGGTTTTCACCGAGAGCGAACTTGATTCCCAATGGCGCACCGAACAGGAATTCTTCGGCAGGACGGCCCCACTTTAACTTGATGACGGCATTGGTGCCGCCAATGACATTGGCGCTGCCGTGCAGCACATTCGCGATGGTTGTCCCGCCGGCGAGAGCACGATAAATCGTAATATCGTCATCGCGAATCACATCGGCGATGCGCACATTCGGAGTCACGGGCGAGGTCGTCTCGTTGCCTCCGCCGTCGATCGCCATATGAGAATGGCAGTCAATGATTCCCGGCATCAAGAATTTGCCTGTCGCGTCGATTACCATAGCCGCAGGCGGAGCCGCGATGTTCGTCCCCACTGCGGCCACTTTGCCGTCACGGATCAAAACGGAGCCGTTCTTGATCGTGCCCTTCGATATGGTGAGAACCGTCGCATTCTTGATGAGAACTTCCTTTGGCGTCG
>DATFXZ010000454.1:0-4712 GCA_035315305.1 Terriglobia bacterium
AGAAGTCGAATCGCCCGCCGGAACCGATCTCTCTCTGTACCAACGCGCGAAAATCCGATCGCTAGTGTGCGTGCCCTTGAACAAGGGTGGAAGCTTCGTCGCGAGAATAGCCGTCCACCAGAGTACGCCGCGCAGTTGGTCGCCGGCGGAGATCGAACTGTTGAGGAAAGTGGCCAACCGGTGTTGGGAATCTGTCGAGCGAGCCAGAGCGTTAAGACGTTTGAAGCAGAGTGACGATCGTTACCGTGCTTTCATCGCCAACAGTTCCGAAGCCATCTGGCGATTTGAAATCGAACAGCCGATCCCCGTTGCAATGTCCCTGGACGCGCAGATTGAGATGCTTTACAAATACGGCTATCTCGCCGAATGCAACGATGCAATGGCGCGAATGTACGGCTATGACCGCGCGGATCAGATTTTGGGCGCGCGCGTCGGTGATGTAATGCCCAGGTCGGATCCGCAGAACATTGCATATCTTCAGGCCCTGAGGCGCAACGATTATCGCTTGACCGATATCGAAACCCACGAAGTGGATCGATACGGAAATACCAAATACTTTCTGAACAATCTAACCGCCGTTCAAGAGAACGGCATGCTTGTCCGTGGTTGGGGAATGCAGCGCGATATCACTGAGCAAAAGCGAGCAGCAGACGTTCTACGTTCGAGCGAAGAACGGTTGCGCCGCATTACCGATGCGACTCAGGACGCTCTGTGGGAGATCGATCTGAAGACCAATCATTTGTGGTGGAGTGAAGGCGCACGACCACTGTTCGGCCGCAGCCCCGGAATTGGATTAGAGGACTGGTACAAAGGCATCCATCCGGAGGATGTGGATCGAGTTCGTACGCAATTTGAAAAATTCATGTCGGGGCCCGACAGTAATTGGGCCGATCAATACAGGTTCCGCCGGGCGGACGGTCGTTACGTTCACATCGAGGACCAGGGGCAGAAGTTTTTCGACGAAAACGGAGCGCCTGCACGAATCGCCGGCGCGATGGTCGATATCACCGAACGCAAGCTGGCCGAGGCAGCATTGCGGGAGAGTGAAGAACGTTACCGTCTATTGACCGAACTCTCGCCGGATGGCGTGGTGATAACCGATGCCGACGGGACGATTCATTTGGCCAACCCCGCAATGTTGCGGATCCTTGGCGCTGCGCTAGAGGACGTTGCCGGACGGAACATCTTCGAATTCGTAGCCCCGGAATATTTGGATCGTGCTCACGATTGTATGCGAGTGCTGATGGCAAACAGTGGCAGGCCGACACAAGTCGAGGCCGATTTCCGAAGCAAGGACGGGCAAAACGTGCCGGTAGAAGTGAGCGCTGTGCGCTTCGAGCGGAAGGGGCAGCCGTTGGCACAGATTGTCGTCCACGATATCAGCAGCCGTAAGCAAGCGGAGGGGGAGCGTCAGCGTTTGTCGGCAGAAATCGAAGCGGAACGCGACCGTTTGAGACAGATTCTCGACCAGATGCCTATCGGCGTAGGTATCGCAGAAGCACCCTCTGGTCGCCTGCTCTTTAACAACCGCGAAGCGGTACGGTTGCTGCGACACCGGCTGCCTCGTCCCAAAGATATGAACGGGTACGCCCAATTCGGTGCGCTGCACGAAGACGGCACTCTGTATCGGCCCGAAGAATATCCCGTCGCGCGCTCACTGCTCTCAAAAGAGGTCATCAAGGGCGAGGAGTTGCGGTATCGGCGCGGGGATGGAACAGAGACTTTTTTCTGTGTTAATTGCGCGCCGATTTATGATTCGCACGGCCGTGTGGTTATGGCCGTCGCCGCGTTTTACGATATAGCCGAGCGAAAGCGGGCCGAGAAAGACTTGCGTGAGAGCGAGGAGCGATTCGGCAAAGCGTTCCAGGCAAGCCCGGATGCCCTGGTTATTAGCCGCATTGCCGACGGCATCATTCTTGAAGTGAACGATAGTTTCGTCGCGATGTCAGGCTATGCGCGCAAGGACCTGATCGGAAAAAGCACACTTCTTCTCGGACTTTATGCTGATCCTACAGACCGGGAGCGGGCGGTTGAGATCCTGAAAGACCAGAATCGCGTCCGTGATTTTGAGTTTGAAATGAAGAAGAAGTCGGGCGAAGTCTTCTTGATGACTTTTTCGGCCGAACCGCTGGAACTTCATGGTGAGCGTTGTTGGCTGACGATCGGCCGTGACATCACCCGTCAAAAGCAAGCTGAAGAAGCCCGGCGCAGGAGTGAGGAAGAGGCGCGCCGCCATTTAGCGTACGTCGAAGCGATTTACGCCACGGCTCCAGTCGGCCTTTGTTTCGTCGACACAGACTTGCGATTCCGGAGCATCAACGCGCGTCTCGCGGAGATGAACGGCAGATCCGTCGAAGAGCATATTGGCCACACGCTGCGTGAGGTGGTACCGCAGATAGCGGATGCTGTGGAGCCATACTATCGGCGGGTGATCGAGAGCGGCGAACCGGTTTTGAATGTAGAGACAAGATCGGCTCCGGGACGGCGGCCGGTTCACCACTTTGTCGTCAGCTACTATCCAGTCAAGGATGACAGACAACCCGTGCTCGGCGTCAACGTCGTCGTTGTCGACATCACACAGCGAAAGCAGGTTGAAGAGGAGCGTGAGAAGCTATTGGAGCAAGAGAAAGCGGCGCGCGAGGAGGCAGAAGCCGCGAATCGGATGAAAGATGAGTTTCTAGCGACGATCTCACACGAATTGCGCACTCCTCTGACGTCCATCCTGGGCTGGGCGCGCATACTTGCCGAGAATCCATTATCGGATTCGCAGCTGCGCCATGCCTTGGAGGTGATTGAGCGAAGCGCAAGATCGCAAACGCAGTTAATCGACGAGATCCTCGATACCTCGCGAATCATCACAGGCAGACTCAAGCTCGACGCCCGTTCCGTCGACATCGGGCAGGTCTTTCAGTCGGCCATTGAGGTTATCCGACCCAGTGCCGAAGCGAAAAGAATCGACTTGCACGCCGTCATGGAGGATCGAGGCAGCCTGGTCCTCGGCGATGCCAACCGGTTGCAGCAGGCCATCTGGAATCTGCTCTCAAACGCGGTCAAGTTCACGAACGAAGGCGGACGCGTCGAAGGACGGCTGATCCGCACTGGGGCGCAGATCGAGATCTCGATCAATGACACCGGCATGGGCATTGAGCCTCAGTTCCTGCCGTACGTTTTCGACCGATTCCGTCAGGCGGACAGCACGTCAACACGCAAGTACGGCGGTCTGGGCCTTGGTTTGGCCATCGTGCGTCATGTCGTCGAGATGCATGGGGGCAGTGTTTCAGCCTCGAGCCCAGGTAAAGGCATGGGCTCGACATTCAACATCAGATTTCCTGTGGCGTCCCCAGCGCGTTTGCGGCAACAGCAGGAGAGTCAGGCCCGTGAAGCGAAGTTGAAACAGCTGATCGAACCAACGCCATCGGAGCATTGTCAAATGCTGGATGGAGTGCGCGTGCTGGTCGTAGAAGACGACCTCGATACTCTCGACATGCTTAGGTTCATTCTCGACAAATGCGGCGCCAAAGTGATGACTGCGACTTCCACGAGCGAGGCCCTCGAGGTTTTGGATCGGTGGCACCCGCATGCGCTGGTTTCAGACCTGGCAATGCCGGGTCAGGATGGCTACGAACTAATCTCTAAAGTCCGCTCGCGCGAGCCCGAGCGAGGAGGAAACATTCCGGCTGTGGCGGTTACTGCCTACGCCAGAGCCGAAGATCGTGACCGTGCTCTAGCTGCGGGTTTCCAGATGCACGTGGCCAAACCCATTGATCCTGACGCATTCATCGCTGCCGTAGCCAGCCTCGCAGGCCTCGTTCATTTTTCTTGAGCCGTTTTTGCGCCCACTGCGTCAAAAAGAGCGGTTTAAGGGGCGAAATTTTCAATCCGGCCGATTGCCCATCGGCGCCTCCAATCAAACCATATAAAAATCTGAAAGGAATTCAGTTCTCAGGGGTTTTCCCAAAGCCACACTGGCTGGTTGTGTAACCGGCCGGGGATAACTATTAACTTATACGACTAGTGTGTTCGTTGCCCGATCGGGGCGGACACGCGAGTGAAGGAAGTAAGTCAAGCAAGTCATGTTTGCCCGCAAGTTTGTTATCAGTTGTGCATTATTCGTTTGTCTCGCAGGCGCTGTACACGCACAGTCTTTTTCGGACCTGACTACCGTTCCTCTCATCGTGGATCAAGGCTTTCCGTTACAGGTAAGCCTGACACAAAAGCTTCGCTTCAGAGAGAACGAACCTGTGCATGCGACTATCGTTGAGCCGGTTTACGCATTCGATCGTGAAGTAATCCCTTCGGGAACCGAAGTAATAGGCAGAATCACCGGTTTCGAGAAAGCCGGGAAGTGGAAGCGTTTATCGAGCATGCTCGGCGGAGATTTTACGCCTCTGCGTCAGCCCCAGGTCACATTCGAAACCCTTGTGCTCCCGGGGGGAACGCGGATCCCGATCGATACATTTGTCGTCGCGGGAAGCGAAAAAACGGTTCGACCCGGCGGTGACAAGGCTCAAGCGGGAAACGATCTGAAGAACTCACTGACATCAACAGTCAAAGATCCGAAAGAACGGCTGAAAACTGTGCTCTGGGGTATGGCGCCAATCCATCCGCAGTTCCTGCCGGCCGGCACCCATTTGAACGCAGAACTTCTGGTGCCGTTGGATTTTGGCGTAGCCGTTTTAGGACAAGGAGTCCTCGATCAGCTTGGATCGCAA
>DATFXZ010000455.1:0-2426 GCA_035315305.1 Terriglobia bacterium
GCTTCATGAAAGCAGTGGTTTTTAACCAGCACGGCGGACCTGAGGTTCTCCAATACGTCGATGTTCCCGATCCGAGGCCGGGGCCCGGCGAGGTTCTCATCGAGGTCAAGGCGACTTCGATTAATCACATCGATATCTTCTTGCGGCGAGGGATGCCGGGTATCAAAGTGCCGCTGCCAAAGATTGTCGGTAGTGATGCGGCTGGAATCATTCGCGAATTGGGGCGGGACGTATCCGGACTCATGCCAGGTCAGCGGGTCACGATCAATCCAGGCATTACCTGTGGCCATTGTGAATTTTGTTCAGCCGGATTCGGCAGCCAATGCGTGTCCTGGGCAATGGTTGGAGAAAACCGTGACGGCGCATACGCCGAATTCGTCGTTGTTCCGGCGCATATCGTCTTGCCGATTCCAGACCACATCTCATTCGAAGAGGCGGCCGCCGCGCCTCTGGTGTTTCTTACCGCATGGAGCATGATGGTCGGCAAAGGCAACATCCGGCCAGGCGAAGACGTTTTGATCCTCGGGGCCGGTGCAGGAGTAGGTACTGCCGCGATTCAGATCGCGAAGCTGGTCGGATGCCGCGTTTTCGCGACGGCGAGCAATGCTGAAAAACTTCAGCGGGCGAAGGAACTGGGCGCTGATTTTCTAATCAATTACACGACGGAGGAATTCGACAAAGCCATTCGGGAGCTCACGAATAAGCGCGGTGTCGATATTGTCGTCGATTACATCGGAGCGGATACATGGGTTCGAAGCCTGCGTTCGGCGCGGCGCGGCGGACGTGTGCTCACCTGTGGCGCTACGACGGGTTTTGCTCCCCAAACCGATCTTCGGCACATATTCTTCCGGCAAGTTCAGGTGCTCGGATCGACGATGGGCAGCCATCGCGAGTTCCTCGACGTTATGAAATGCGTGTTCCGCGGGCAATTGAAACCGGTGATCGACCGAGTTTTGCCCCTGCCCGAAGCGAGGAAGGGTCATGAGCTGATTGAACAACGGGCTGTGTTCGGGAAAATCGTACTGACGAACGCGTTTTCACAGCTTTGAATCAAGTATCCGTTCAGGATGCGAATACACGTTCATCGAGCGGCCGCGCAGGAATCCAATGGTGGTCATGCCGAATTCCGTCGCCAATTCAATCGCCAGGCTCGATGCCGCGGAAATCGACGCGACCACCGGAACACCGGCGACAAGACCCTTCTGCGCGATCTCAAATCCGAGTCGCCCGCTGACCATCATGATGGTATCCGAGAGCGACAGCCCGCCAAGGAGTGCCGCGCCCAACACCTTATCCACGGCGTTGTGCCGGCCGATGTCCTCTCGAAGAACTAACAAGCTTCCCTGTTGATCGAATAGTCCCACAGCATGGATACCGCCTGTGCGCTCGAAATTCGCTTGTGCCTGGCGTAGTCGTAAAGGAAGTGAAAACAACAGGTCACTCGATACAGTGATCGAACTAGCAATAGGTTGGCATAGCTGGTGAATGGCTTCCAACGTCGCTTTGCCGCACAAGCCGCAACTGGAGTTCGACCAAAAACGGCGCGAGGACTCGATCTTCCGCCTCGCGTCGATCAATACGACATTCACGATGTTCTTCAATTCCGGCTGATCTTCATCCGGACAATAGGCGATCGTCCCAATCTCCTCGCGAGCCCGGATGATTCCCTCCGTCCGCAACAGCCCGACGGCCAGATCGAAATCGTCACCCGGCGTTCTCATGGTCACAGAAAGGCTGTCCCCGTTGACTCGAATCTCCAGCGGTTCTTCGATGACGACATCGTCCTCGACGTGCTCCGGCTGTCTTTCGTCTATTTTGAGAACAGCAACGCGCCTTGAATCCCGCATTGACGTGCATTATACGCAATCGCTCTTATCCGCACCGTCGATTGCGGTTACTATTACCGATCTGACAATTCGTAAAGGAGGATTCATGTCGAAGGCAGGCAAGGGCGATCTGGAAGTAGGCCAAAAAGCGCCGGATTTTGCGGCACTCAATGATAAAGGCGAGAAAGTGAAGCTTTCGGATTTCAAAGGAAAAAAGGTGGTCTTGTACTTTTACCCTAAAGACGACACTCCCGGGTGCACGAAGGAAGCTTGCGCCTTTCGCGACGGCATCGATGAGATCAAGAAGCGAGGCGCCGTCGTTATCGGCGTGAGCGCGGATTCGGTCGACTCACACAAGAAGTTCAAAAACAAGTTTGACCTGAATTTTCCACTGCTGGCAGATACGGATAAGAAGATCATCGAAGCCTACGGCACATGGAAAGAGAAATCCATGTATGGAAAGAAGTACATGGGAATCGAGCGGACAACGTTTGTTATCGACGAGCAAGGGAAGGTCTCGCACATCTTTCCGAAAGTTAAGGTCGAGCAGCACTACGACGAGGTACTTGAAGCACTCGACAAATAAGAAACCACTGGACT